>CADCWH010000050.1 GCA_902806395.1 uncultured Thermomicrobiales bacterium
CCCCTATTGCCCGGCGTATGTCGAGCAGATGCGACTGACGATCGTCGCCCTCGGCGCGATCACGCCCGACGATCTCCCGCCGGCGACCCGGGAGGCTCTGCTCGCCCACTTCCGGAGCTGGTCGTCGGGTCGCTGATACGCGATTTCGGAAAGCGGGGCTTATCCGTCCGACGCGAGCCGGACGACAGGGTTGCGGAGCGTCCCGATCCGGGCGATGGTGATTTCCACCTCGTCGCCGTCTGCCAAGCTCATCTCGGAGGGAGGGATGATGCCGGTGCCGGTCATCAGGAAAACCCCGTCGGTGAAGGTCTGATAGCGGAACAGGTACGCGACCAGGACTTCGAAGGTCCGGTGCATTTGTCCCGTGCTGGTCTGGCCGGTGAACAGCGTCTCGCCACCCCGACGTACAGTGAGATCGATCGCCAGGTCAGTCGCGCCCGGGACGTCCCAGGCAAGGGCAATCGTCGGACCCAGGGCGGCGCAGCGGTCGTAGATCTTGGCCTGAGGTAGGTAGATTGGGTTCTCGCCCTCGATGCTGCGCGAGGAGACATCGTTGCCGACGGTGTATCCGACCGTCTCGCCGTCGCGGTTGATGACCAGCACCAGCTCCGGCTCTGGGACGTCCCAGCTCGAGTCGCCACGGATCGCCACCGGTTCCCCGGGTCCGGCCACCCGGCCCGGCGTCGCTTTCAAGAACACCTCTGGTCGCTCCGCGTCGTAGACGCGCTGGTAGACATCCTGCTCGGTCGATTCCTCCATCCGGGCGTCCCGGGACCGCAGGTAGGTCACTCCAGCCGCCCAGACCTCCTGCCGGTCGATCGGGGCCAGGAGGCGGACCGAGCCGAGCGGCCGCCCACCAGCGCCCGTCACCACCACGGTGTCGAGTTGCTCTCGCAACGTCGCCACCGGCATCGCCAGGGCATCGGCCAGGGACGCGGGACCGCCTCCGCCAGCGACGTCCAGGACGTGGTCGCCGGCGATCAGTCCGAAACGCGGGCCATGCCTATCACCGGCATCGTAGACGCAGAGTGGCACCCGATATCCCTCCCATCGTGGATCGCGGCGAGACGGCGCGCGCGTCTCGTCCAGACCAAACCGTAGCCCTTGGTCCATATGGACGCGGTCATCCTACGGGACCGGCCGGTCGCTGCCAACGGGCCGGGACGAGATCGGCCCTGTCGATTCCGGTCAGACATCGGGATCGGGCGCCCGGTACTTGGATCCCGAGGGTATACCCGTCTCCGGCGGCCGTACGGACGACGTACACGGCGTCGTGGCCGCCAGAGATGCGATCCCCAGGTCCTTCCTTGGTCGTGGGCCGCCAGCGCCGCCCCGGACATGCGGGCAACTCTGGACGATCGAACGGCGCCCGGGCTACCGGCACCGCGCGTGCCCGCCCGGGGATCCGTCCGCTCACCCATCGTGCCCCGGGCCAAGCCCACCGGCCTCGATCGCTGCCAGCCGCTCGGCGATGACCTCGGCCAGGTGACGAACGCGCAGCGGTCGACCCGACGCATCGCAACCCCCGCGCAGGTGCATGATGCAGCCCTGGTTGTCGGTGACGAGTGTCGTCGCCCCGGTCGCCTCCGCGTCGTCGAGCTTACGGTCCATCAGCCGCTCGGCGACCTCGGGGTAGTCGAAGCTGAACGAGCCGCCGAACCCGCAGCAGAGCGACCCCTCCGTTAGGTCGCGCACCTCGATCCCCAGGACTTCACCCAAAACACGCCGTGGCTCGGCCCGCAGGCCGAGGGCATTCAGCCCTTGGCAGGAGTCGTGGTAGGCCACGGCCTCGTCCGGGGCATCCTCCGGAGATGCCAGCGACCCCGCCGGCAAGCAGGCGACCCGGTCCAGGAACGACGTGAAGTCGAGTGTCCTGTCCGCGACTGCCCGTGCCCGGGTCAGCCAGGCCGGGTCGTCCCGGAACAGGTGGCCGTAGTCCTGGGTGATCATCGCCACGCAACTCGCGCTGCCGGAGACGATCGCGTCGGCCTCCGTCGCCTCCAGGATCTCGATCGTCTGCCGGGCCATCTGGACGGCGTGGGGCACGTCTCCGCTGTTGTTGGCCGGCAGGCCACAACAATGCAATCCTGCCGGCAGTGTCACCCGGCACCCGAGCGCGCGCAGCGTCGTCGCCACGGCCTGACCCTGCTCGGGGTATAGACGGTCCGTCAGGCACCCTGGAAACAGGGCAATCGACATCCCGGCGGCCCCGTTCTGCACCACCGGGCGGGCGTCATTCCCTGCTCGTGCCCCAGCGTCCACCTTCCGGTCCCGGAGGGGGACGGATGCCAGGGCGGGCAGGCTCCGCCATCGCGTCTGGTTGCGGAGGATCGGCGCTCGCCGGAGGCGAACGAAACCACTCCCCCGCGTCACCGGTCTCCCCGCCCGCCGCCCGATCCGCGTGGCAAGGTCAAACGCGCGCGGCCGGGCGAATAGGGCCAGTCCGGCCCGCTTGGCCAATGGTAGGCCCTGGGTCTCCACCACCATTCGCCGCACGTCGAGGATCTGGCGCGGGAGAGGGATACCGACCGGACAGACCGTCTCGCAGGCGTTGCAGGACAGGCAGAGGCTCTGAGGCCCCGCCGCTGCCTCCAATCCGTGGTGAAACGGGGTCACGACCAACCCGATCGCACCGGTGTAGATGTATCCGAAGACGTGGCCACCGACTTCCCGGTAGGGCGGGCAGACATTGGCGCAGGCGGCACAGCGGATGCAGTGCAGTGCCTCCCGGAACTCGGGCAGGCTCGCCATCCGACGCCGCCCGTTGTCGAGCAGGACGAGGTGCATGGCGTGCCCCGGCGTCGGCCCGGTGATGAAGGTCGAGTACGACGTCAGTCGCTGCGCCGTGGCGCTGCGCCCGAGGAGGCGCAACTGGGTCATCGCGTCCTCGAAGGTGGGCACCAGCTTCTCGATCCCGGCCAGCACGACGTGCAGCGGCGGCAGCGACGAGCAAAGGCGCCCATTCCCCTCGTTGGTCGTCATCATCACCGTGCCGGACTCGGCGATCAGCGCGTTAGCCCCGGTGACCCCCATCCCGGCGGTGAAGAACACTTCCCTCAATGCGTCCCGGGCCACCCGGACCTGCTCCCCGACATCATCGGGGGAGACCGGATGACCGAGGCGCTCGCTGAACACCGCACCGACTTGCTGTCGGGCCAGGTGGATAGCGGGCATGACCAGGTGGCTCGGTCGCTCTCCCAACAGTTGGACGATCCACTCCCCGAGGTCGGTCTCGACCGTCTCGATCCCGGCCGGTAGCAGTGCGTGGTTGAGGTCGATCTCCTCGCTGACCATCGACTTCGACTTGGCGATCACCCGCACGCCGTGGGCGGTCGCGAGGTCACGAACGATCGCCACCGCTGCGACCGCGTCCGGCGCGCGGTGGACCGTCACCCCCGCCGCCTCGGCGGCCGCCTGAAACTGGTCGAGATAGCGGTCCAGGTTCTCCACCACGTCGGTCTTGGCGGCCTTGAGGCTGGCTCGCAGGGCGGCGAAGTCCACCTCGGCCACGGCCTCCCCGCGAGAGTCCCGCCATGACCGCTGGAAGGCGGTCAGGTTCCGGCTCAGGCGCGGGTTGGCGATGGCGTCGGTGTATCGCTTCCGGAATGGGTCGTGTGGTGTTCCCTGTCCGTCACCGTCGCGGTCACGGAGGGCAGCGTCTGTCGCCCGGGCTGCAGGCACCGAGGTCGCCGATCCAGCCTCGGCGGTCGTGGGGGTCACTCGCTCGATGGTTTCCATGCCCCGGATTGTTCCAGAGCCCAGCTACCCCGGCAAGCCCGCACCCGGCCCTCAACTCAGCACGAGGCCTTCAGCTGCCCCACCTTCCGACCCCCGTCACCAGTCCCGGGCGTCGTCGTGGGCCTGGCTCGCCATGCGGACGAGGGCGACCCCGTCGATCAGTGTGATCGGCAAGGGAGCCGCGGCGGCCAGGCGGATCGCCGGCTCGGTGTAGGACGACGTCGTCACGACCAGGCCGCGCTCGGCCCGGTGGTGGACGGCCATGCCGATGAAGCCTTGGATCGTCGGTGAGCCGACCCGCTTGTCTCGGCCATACCGCTTGCACTGCACGATGACCGCGAGCCCGTCCGGGTCGCGCCCGACCAGGTCCACCCCGAGGTCGCCGGAGCCACCCACCCGGTGGATGTCCTCGTAGCCCCGAGCCCGGAACAAGTCACCCACCGCGAACTCGAACTCCTCCGGCGATAGGGCCAAGAGACCGCGCAACGATCGCATTTCTCCGATCCTCGCCTGCCGCCGCCGTAGCCGCCACCAGACCCGGAGGAGCACGAGCGAGAGTGCTGCGCCCACGGCACCGGCGATCACCCACGGTTCCTTCTGCCAGGCCCACGTGACGACGAGTCCCACGATCACGAGCGCGGCGAGCCGGACCATGACCCATCGCCCCGTGGATCGGGTCCGACCTCGGCGCCGCACCCGTCGCCCCCTCACGATCGTCTCCCCGCCGACGCCCGAACGCCCGTTCGCCTCGGCAAACCATATCGGCACCGGCGGGGATTGTCGAGACGGCTGCCCGGGCCGATGTCCTCGAGGTCCGACCGCAGCTTCGCCGGAACGCGACGGGAGAGACCTTGGACGACGACCGAGGAGAAGTCGCGGCCCGACGGCCGACGCAGACGCCCCACATCGTCGCCACCGACTCCAAACCGGCATGTCTCGGACTGGTTCCTGCTCGCCACGCCGAACGATCGTCTGAGAGAGCGCCTCACCGGTCAGGTACCAGAGCACCCGGCTCTGTCGTCCCAGGACAATCTCGATCCATCACGGGTCACGATCGTGCGGAGCCATCGGGGCGTCCCGGGGACATTGCCCCGTAGACCGTCCCGTCGCTATCAGGAGTACCCACATGCGCGTCATCGTCACCGGCGGCAGCGGCAAGGCCGGACGGGAGGTCGTCCGCGTCGTGGCCGCCGCGGGGCACGAGGTCACCAACCTCGACGCAGTCCGTCCCGCTCCAGGCCTCGAACTGCCCGGCGAGTTCTGCCGGGTCGACCTCACGAACGCGGGTGAGGTCTACGACGCCTTCTTCCAGGTCCGCCCGGACGCCGTCTGCCACCTCGCCGCGAACCCATCGCCGGGGGGACAGGCCCAGATTGACGTGTTCTCCAACAACGTCATCTCGACCTACGCGGTGCTCCAGGTCTGCGGCGACCTCGGCGTGGGCCGTGTCGGCTATGCCTCGTCCGAGATGGCCACTGGCCTGATCCACGAGGGCGTCGCCCCGACTCGCATCCCCTTCGATGAGTCCGAGCGCCACCCCTCCCCCAACGCCTACGCCCTGAGCAAATACCTGAGCGAGGTGATCGCTGAATCCTTGGCCGTCCGCTTCCCAGCGACCGCCTTCGTCGGCCTCCGGATCAACAACGTGATCGCCCCAGACGAATACCATGTCCTCCAGTCCCGTCGCGACGACCCGGCCACGGGTGCATTCAACTTCTGGAGCTACATCGACGCCCGCGATGTCGGCGGAGCCTACCTCGCCGCCATCTCCGGTGACACCACCGGCAACGAGGTCTTCCTGATCGCCGCCGCCGACACCAGCGCCGACCGTCCACTCTCAGAACTCATGGCCGCCCACTACCCTGGCTTCGACCGGATGGATCCCGACCATGACGAGTTTGCCTCCGCCTTCAGCTCGGCAAAGATCGGCCAGATGCTGGGCTGGGAATCGCAATACTCCTGGCGTGACCAGGGCCACATCTCCCGGTAGCCCGGGCGAAACCAATGCAGGACAGACGAGGCCACGGTCCAGATACCACCAGTTGAGCGATACCTTCCGCGAGCGACCTCACCCGGCCGTGTGCCAGAAACGAAGTGGGGATATGTCGCCGTAGGGAATGGTGGCGGGTGCAACGATCCCCTGTGCCGACCATCTACCTTGGTACGGCTCCTGCTTGCCCGCAGCTAGCGCGTGGGATGTCCCATGCTCCGGGCTATGGGCCCCCTCGCCGACAGGAGGAACCGAACCCTATGGACAGCACCCAGATTTCTGAGCACATGCCGGTCCTCGGCACCGACGACCAGCAGGTCGGCCTCGTCGACCACGTCGATGGGGACGCCATCAAGCTCACCAAGAACGACAGCCCGGACGGCCAGCACCACTGGATCCCGATGGGCTGGGTTTCCCGGATCGATGAGCACGTCCACATCGACCGCTCGGCCGCCGACGCGATGAGCGGCTGGATGAACAGCTCCCCGTCCGGGAGCTAACCGCCACCGCTGGCCCGAAATGAGGCGGCTGGACAGGTCCAGGCCGCCTCATTTCCAACCCTGCCGGCTCGTTATTCTGGTGTTCTGACAGCTGGGCACTCCTATCCCACCAGACCGTCTCCTAGCGGCGCGCCATAGGGCGTCCGACGTCGCACACCGGTAGGAAGAGTAGACCCGATGCACGACGGGATGAATCGCCGCACCGTGATGCGGGGCATGTTGATCGCTCCGCTCGCAGTCCGGCCCCTCCGTGGACTGGCCCAGGCCGACCAATCGCGCGACACCGGGTTTTCCTATCCCATTGGCCTACCCGACGAGGTACCGGGCAACGGATTCCTGATTCGCCACGGGTTCACCACCGAGAACACCTGGTATCTGCCGGGCTACTGGCACACCGGGGAGGACTGGTACGGGATCGACGGTGATACGGCTTGGGCGGCCGTGCTGGCGATCGGGGACGGGGAGGTCGTCTTCGCCGGCTCGGAGTACCCAGGTCGGGTCGTGATCGTCCGTCACGAGGAGGACCTGTACTCGATGTACGGCCACCTTGACCCAGCGCTGGTGGGGGCCGAAGGCGACACAGTCGGTCGGGGTCAGGTCCTGGGGTCGGTCCTCGACCGGAGCGACGACATCCCTAATCACCTGCACTTTGAGATCCGGTCGTTCCTCACCACCCCGGAAGTGAATGGCACCGCGCCCCGCTATGGCTTCCAATGCGGTCCCGGATGTCTCCCCGGACCGGGCTACTGGCCGATCGATGCGCCGGATCTTCCCATCGCCCAAGGCTGGTTCAATCCGACCCACGTCATCAACGCCCGCGCCTTCGTCACCACGGGTACTGCCGCCGACCCGCTCGGCTCGGTGATCGTCGCCCGAGAGCCGTCGGCGGCGGAGATCGAGGCCTGGTCCGCGCCAGAGGGTGACCGTGGTGCGGAACGTCGGGGCACGTTGTCCCTGGAACCGGGGACATCGTTCCCGGTTCTCGCCGTCCGGACGGATGAACCCGACACCGCCGGAACAAGTGCCGACGCGTATCTGGTCTGGTATCAAATCGAGACACCGGAGATCGGGGCAATCTGGGTTCGAGCCATCGCTCCGACCGCCGTCGAGACCGGCGGTGATGGCCGCTCCTCGGCGGTGATGATCGATCTGTTGCCGGTGGTGCCAGTCGTCAAGCGGTAACGCGCTCGAGCCGTTATTCCCCAGTTGCGCCGTCGGTCAGTTCACGGAGAATGTCGGCGTGACCGCAGTGACGGGCGGTCTCTTCGACCATGTGGGTGAGGATCCAGCCGAGCGTATGGGGATACCCTGGGCGCCGGGCGACGTCGTCCCAGGCAGCCGCGGCGACGATCTCCCGGGCCATGGCAGCCTGCTCCCGATAGTGGTCGATGATCTCGGCCGTCGTCTCATCAGGCTCAACGCGCCAGTCGGCGTTAGGGTCGGCCCCCGTCCAAGCAAGGGACACGTCCTCCCCGGCGAAGACGATCCGAAACCAATATCGTTCGACGTGCCCTAGGTGCTTCACCATGCCCAACAGGGTAATGCCGGACGGGACGAGCGAGCGACGCAGCGCGTCATCGTCGAGTCCCTCGATCTTCCAGACCATCGTGGCACGCAGGAAGTCGAGAAAGGCAGCGGTCATCTCTTTCGGCGAGGCCGCGTGTGGCGGCTCCGGTCGCGTGTCGGCGGGCATTGGCCGTTCCTTCTCGGGTGTCGCGCCGGACCCCATCAATGCCACCCGACGCTCACCGGGTCCGGGCTGTCGGACGACGCACCTGGGGCCTACTCGAGGTCGGTCCCAGACGAACGACCACTCACCCCGGAGGCGTGATCGTCGGCATGATCCACGAAGATCACCACCAGGCGCGACGGTCCCTGGACGCCGACGGTCAACACCCGTTCGATGTCGGCGGTCCGGCTCGGGCCCGTGACCAAGGTCGCGTAGCTCGCGCCAGGCCGGCTAGCCGCAGCGCGGAGAGCATCGGCGGCGTCCTCCAGGGTCGCCCGCAACCCGACAGACGGGCAGAGCACTACGTGGGTCATCACCAGCATCCCGACCGCTCGGTCGGCCAGGGTCGTCTCTGCCAGCAGGACAGATCCCGTCTCGGCGATGGCAGTCCCCGCCCGGCTCACCCCGAGCGGTGCGTCGCGCGTCCGCGCGGGATCACCAGCGAGTTCGACCGAGACGCCCGCTTCCGCCAGGGCCTCCACCAACCCCGGCCAGGCCATCATCGCCTCCGACGAGACGATCGCAACGGGGTCACCATTCGCCCCGGCGACCTCCCCGATCATCTGCGCCGCACCGCCGATTGCTGACACTCGATGCACGGTCACGCCCAACGCGCCGGCCCGCTCACGGAACAGGGCGAGTTGGTCATCGAGGTGTCCCTGAAGGTGACGAACCGGGATCGTATCCAGTGATGGTGGCGGTCCGTGTCCGGCGCCGGGTGTGGTCACCGGGACGGCATCCGCTCGATCGGGTCACCGGGGCGGCCGAGACGCACCGGGTTGAATGGCCCGCCGAGGCCATCGAACGGAGAGGTTGCAAAGGGGAGACGGTAGATTCGCCCGGCGAGCCACAGCTCCCAGACGGCTCGACCATCCTCACTCACCAGGCCACTCAAGCTCGGCGCCCGGACCGACGCCACGTTGACCGGCCCCAACTTGGCAAATCCGGCCAGCGCCGCCGGCGAATCGATGAACGGCCGCGGGAGGGCCGGATAGCGCCGTTGCTCCTGCTCCCATTGGCGCTCGATGGTCGTCTCGTTAGGCGTCTCCATCGCCCTGATTCCGCCTGACCCGCCCATCCGAGGGCCGAAAGGCACGATCCGTACGTCCCACAGCCCTAGTGAGCAGGCCGTCGCCCGGCCCCCGTTCCCGTCCCGGTCGTCGGGATCACCCGGGTCATCATCCCCATCCTGAGATGCCGGACGCGGCCCGAAGGTCGCCAGCAGCGTCGAGCGTCGACCGGGCAGGCGCCAGACCATCTCCCAGGCCCGAGAGTGCCCGGACGGAGCGATTGCCCCGCTGCGCAACTGGGTCAGTTCCGCCCTGGCATCGTGCCCCCTCACGACCGGCTCGGCCGCCACGACGGCCTCGGCGGCCGTCAGCGGAACGGAATCGTCTCCCCCCCGGTCCAGATCCTGTTCCCTCCCAGCGGGGCGGCTGGGTGGGGCGATCAGATCAGCGATCGCCTGGCGCAGTCGATGCATGGCGGCATCCTCTGGCGGCCGTGCCGCCCGGCATCGGGAAGGATCGGGCGCGGCGCCTCGCGGGGGGCAGCGACCCGTCCCTGGTTCAGAGCATCGCGCCGATGATCCAGGGATTGAACTCTTCTTCCCCCACGCCGGCGATCTCGCTCTTGCTCTGCTTGCCTGAGGCGACGGCGATGATCTCCTCGAAGATCTCTCTCCCCAGGTCGTCCAGGCTCATCCCCTCCAGCACTCGGCCGCAGTTGATGTCCATGTCCGGCTCCTGCCGGGCGTACAGCTCGGAATTGGTCGCCAGCTTGATGCTCGGTGCCGGCTTGAAGCCGAAGCAGGAGCCCCGCCCGGTCGAAAAGACGACCATGTTGCAGCCACCCGCGACTTGGCCGGTGACGGCGACCGGGTCATACCCTGGGGAGTCCATGTGGACGAATCCCCGCTCCGTCACCCGCTCGGCGTAGCCGACCACCTGATTGAGCGGTGTGTTGCCGGCTTTAGCAATCGCGCCGAGCGACTTCTCGTAGATCGTCGTCAGGCCGCCCAGCTTGTTGCCCGGGGCGGGATTGTTGTCGATGCTGGCCCCGAACATGGCGGTGTAGTTTTCCCACCAGTGGATCTTGTCCACCAGCGCCTGACCGACTTCGGTGCTCTTGGCCCGCCGGGTCAGCAGGTGCTCGCCACCGTAGACCTCGGTCGTCTCGCCCAGGACGACGGTACCGCCCTGCCGGACCAGCTCGTCAGCGGCCTTACCAAGACCCGGATTGGCCGTGACGCCCGACCACCCGTCGGAGCCACCGCACTGGAGGGCGACCATAAGTTCCGAAACCGGTACCGGTTCGCGGACCGACGCATTGGCGCGGGGCAGCAGGGCCTCGACCGCGGCGATCCCCGCCTCGACCGTCTTTTGGAACCCACCGTCCTGCTGGATCGTCAGCACCTTCGGTCCACCATCGCCGCCCAGCCCCGTGGCGCTGATCATGTCCTCTGGCTGGTTCACCTCGCAACCGAGGCTGAGGAGCACGTAGGCGGCCACATTCGGGTGATCGACGATCCCCGCCATCGTCCGCTGCAGTTGGCCGAGGTCGGAAGAGCCGTAGTGAGCGCCACAGCCCCCCTTGGTCGGGAAGGCGACGACGCCGGTCACATTCGGATAGGCGTCGAGCGCCCCCGGGCGCTGGAAATGGGCGACCACGGCGCGGGTCGCCGACGACGAGCAGTTGACCGACGCCAGCACGGCGACGTAGTTCCGTGTCCCGACCCGGCCATCGGGCCGCCGGTAGCCCATGAAGGTCCGGCGCTCCGCCTCCGGTACGATCTCGACCGGCCGGTACTCTTCCCCGAAGGCGTAGTCCAGGGTCAACTGCCCCTCGCCGACGGCCAAGTTATGGCTGTGGACATGCTGCCCGGCCGTGACCGGCCGGGTCGCGAAGCCGATGATCTGACCATAGCGACGGATCGGCGACCCTTCTGCCACGTCCCGCAGGGCGACCTTGTGCCCGGCCGGGATCATCGCCGAGACCCGGACATCACCCGCCACCGTCTGGAGCACCGTCCGCGGTAGCAACGCTTCCTTCGCAATCGCGACCTCGTCGTCCGGGTGCAGCAGCACCGCGACATCGGCCAAGGCGACCGGGCCACGCGGGCGGCTCAGGCCGGGCATCATCGTCGGCAAGGACGAGCGGGTCGTTTCGGTCGCCATGGTCGGACTCCTCACTGGTACGGGCACACGGGTCGAAGACGTGGTTGCGGTGGATCAGCGTTCGGGGCGGTGAAACACCCACGGATCGAACGACATTCCGCGTATCGGCAGGACGCCCGACGAAGGTCAGCGCCGCCGGACCCGCAACGCCAGGATCGCGCGAAAACGGCCGCTGGGACGATCAGCCGGCTCTAGAGAGCCACGCCAAACACGAGATACAGGAGGAGGACCAGCAGTGACCAAAGCACGATATCCATCCGGTGCTCCCAGGCTTCCCCGCCAGGACACGAAACTCACACCCCCATTCTACCGGGGATGCCTCCGGAGCGTCATATGCCGGGCCGGAGGCCAGGCCGCGAGGGAGGATCATGATGGGATCAGCGCGCGGTCAGCCCACCATCAACGGTCATCTGGGCGCCGGTGACGTAGCTGGAGGCGTCGGAGGCGAGGAATAGGGCCATCGGGGCGATCTCCTCCGGCCGGCCCATCCGGCCAAGCGGTTGGCGGGCGTGGAGCGCCGCCTTGGTCTCCTCGTACTCGTCCGCGTGATAGCGTCGCAGGTAGCCCTCGACGAACGGCGTCTCGACGGTACCGGGGCAGATGCAGTTACAGCGGATACCCCGCTCCACATAGTCCATCGCCGTGGATTGGGTCATCGAGATCACTGCGCCCTTGGTTGCGCAGTAGGCGAACCGCCGCCCGACGGCGACCTGCCCGGCGATCGACGCCATGTTGACGATCACGCCGCCCTCGGGCCGCTGCGCCAGCATTTGGGCTACGGCCGCCTTGGTGCAGGCATAGACTCCCCGGACGTTGACGGCGTAGAGGCGATCGAAGTCCTCTGGCCCCGTCTCGGTGACATTGCCGACCAAGCCGATCCCGGCGTTGTTGACCAGCACGTCCAGCCGCCCGCCCCGTGCCACGGCCGCCGACACCGCCCGCTCGGCAGAGGCCAGGTCGGTGACATCTAGCGCCACGGCGAAGGCGTCACCCCCCTGCCCGGCGATCTCGGCCACGACGGCCGCAGCCGCCGGCTCGTTGATGTCGGCCACCCCGACGACGGCCCCATTAGCAGCGTAGAGGAGCGCGATCTCTCGCCCGATCCCCGAACCCGCCCCGGTCACCAACGCGACTTTGCCATCGATCCGGAACATCTCCACCCCTCGTCTCTCCCCGTCCCGGCGCAAGCCGGAGCCCACCACGTCGGTCCAGGCGACCGCATCCCCGGTGTCCCACTGCTCAGAACATCGCGATCGGACGGACCCACGACCCGGTCGCCCCACGGATCTTCAGCGGCAGACACGTGAACAGGAAGGTCGTCGCTCCGCGCCGGTGCAACCCCTCGAGATCCAGCCACTCCATGAGCGGCACCCCACGCCGGACCAGCATCTCGACGTGGAGGTTCCGGTGCCAGTCTGGCACCGGCTGCGGCTCGACGCTGGTGTTGTCTGCCCCCAGCGCCGCCATCCCCCGCTCGTGCAACCAGATCGCGGCATCGACTCCCAGTCCGGGTTGCCCGGCGACGAAGGCTGCCGGGTCCCCATATTCCCGCATCTTCCCGGTCCGGACCAACACGGCGTCGCCCGATTGGATGGTGACTCCGGTCGCGTCCAGGACGGCTTGGACCTCGACCAGACCAACCTCCTCGTGGTCGGCCAAGCGTTCGACTCCCCGGTGACCCGCAACGTCGATGAGCACCCCGCGAGTCACGATCGGGCGCATCTCATGGATTGCCTGGGTGCGCCATCCGAAGTCGCCCTCGGCGTCGGCGGCCGTCGCGCGGCCGTAGATCGCGCCGTCGTGTTGGCAATGGGCAAATGCGTCGATGTGGGTCCCGACGTGGGGAGTCCCCATCACGAGTTCTGTGCTGAAGGTGGTCCCGCCCCAGTCCTCCCCGCCATGGTTGATATCGCGGGTCGTCCGGTGGCGCAGGACCTGGAATGGGGCGAAGATCTCGTCACCGGCACCGCGCGGCATGTCCCGGCTGAGGACCGACCCAAGGTCCTCAACTTCGCCCGATCGCACCAGGCCGACGGCGGCCAGCGTCACGGCCGGCGTGATCCGGGCCAGGGCTCCTTCTCGGGCCTCGTGGGGGGAGGACGGTTGCCCTCCCTGGTCGATCGCTGCTCCGGCGGACGCGGTCATCACAAGAAATCCCTCCCGGGCGTGGGTGTTCGGCCGCCTCACCACGGACGGTGGTCGATGGGCAGATCGCATCCCGGTCATCACCCGGCGATGACGACCAGATTGGCATAGGGTGTCGTGTCACCGGTCCGGATCGTCGCGCGCCCCTCGTGACCCAACCGCTTGAGTTGCAGGTGACTCACCACCTCGACCGGCGTTTGCCCGAGCATCGCTCGCAAATCGGCCACGAAGGCGGGGCTGATGGCTTCCGCCTCGGCAGCGATCAGGACGCGGTCTACCCCGAACTGGGTCATGATCGGCCCCAGCACGGCTAACACCGTCGGCTGTCCCGCCACCCAGGCCAGTTCGATCCGCTCGGGCCCGATCGGGACCGGGAACCCGGCGTCACAGATCGTGAACGAGTCGGTGTGCCCGGTGCTTGCCAGCAGGTGCAACACGCCGGGGTGCAGGATGCCCTCAGCGGCGATCGGGTCGTCCCGATCCAACCCCGGCGACGACGCCTGGTCGATCCCGTCCGTGGGTTCGTCGCTGGGAAGGGGCTGTCCAAAATGCCGAAACACCGATCTCCGCTGGTCGAGCGTCACCCGCTCGCGCAACGTCGTCGCCGGGCGCTTGAAGACCAGGTGACCTTCGAGGGTCGAGACGAGCTCCCACCCCTCGGCGCCGAGCGACGCTAATCGAGCAGCCAGGTCGTCACCTGGGGTCTCCCGGTGATAGTCCCACTCCCTCACCGCTCCGGTCATCCGTGCTCCCCTCCCTCCCTCACCGCCCCGGTCCCGACCCCATCCTCGTCAGGCCCGGGCTCGATCCGGAATGCGTGGGCTGGAGCCTCGGCCATCGGGCCACGGAGGTTCACGGCGGCCGTGCCATCGTCCCCCATCGCCACGGGCAACGTCGATCCATCGCCGAGCAACGTCACCGTGGACCCGGCGGGCACCGTCCCCATCGGGAATCCCACCCGCCCTTCGGGCTGGCCGAGCAGGATGGCGTAGAGCGTCCCGCCCTTGCGAGTGAACCGGACCGGGATCCCCTCCGCGGTCGTCCCCTCGGCCACCCGCCAGGGACGCGTGCCGTGGATCGCCTCGCCGTTGGCCCGGAGCCACTCGCCCAATCCGACCAGGCGCTCGCGTTGCCCCTCGGGGATCGTCCCGTCAGCCGTCGGCCCGACGTTGAGCAGCAGGTTGCCGTTCTTGCTGACGACGTCGACGAGGAGGTGGACGAGGTCTTTGACGGAGAGGAGCGCATCGTCCCCCTCATTCCGGTTGAAACCGAAGGAGTAGCCGATCCCTCGCGTCGATTCCCACTTCTGGTGGGTGATCTCGCGATACGAGCGGTACTCTGGGGTGCTGATGTCGAAAGGCGCCTTATGACCGGGCTCCGCCTTCGTCATCCCGACCCCGAACCGGTCGTTGGTGATGCCATCCGGCACCATACGGTAGTAATCAGCGAAGAGGGCAGCGACCGGGAAGGCGACGGGCATCCCGATGTCGTTCCAGAGGAGGGCTGGCGTGTACCGCTCGATCAGCTCCCGCCATTGCCGGTCGACATAGTCAACATAGTTATTGCCTTGGGGGATCGTGCCCCGCACGGCGTCGAAGTCCCGCACCGGCTGCGGCTC
This sequence comes from uncultured Thermomicrobiales bacterium, assembly GCA_902806395.1. The sequence continues at coordinate 14,897 of CADCWH010000050.1, forward strand.
GAACGTCCAATCAAGTCCGCCCGAATAGTAGAGGCCATAGCGCATCCCGGCGGCAGTGACCGCCGCGCCGAGTTCGCCGACCAGATCCCGAGCGGAATGCCACCCGGCTCGGTGTGGGTTGGGGTTCCGGGTGGGCCATAGGCAGTAGCCATCGTGGTGTTTGGTGGTCAGGACGACGTATCCAGCTCCGGAGTCGCGGAACAGGTCGGCCCACGTCGACGGGTCCCAATCCTCCGTCGCGGCCTCGAAGGCGGTTCCGAAATCGTCGTATGGGACATCCTGACCGTAGGTCTCGGCGTGGTGGCGAACGGTCGGGCTATCGGCGATCCGGAGCGAATTCTGATACCACTCGGCATACGGGTTCTCGCGGAACCAGGTTTCCCAACCGAGACGCTCCGGTACCGAATCGAACGATCCAGTCACCGGCGCCCAGCCGGGCACCGAATAGGGACCCCAGTGGACGAAGATGCCCAACTTGGCATCGTCGTACCAGGCGGGGATCACCCGGTGACCGTCGTCCGTGCCTCCCATGCCGCTCGCTCCCCGCCGATCACGCCCCGCACGGACGGCACGGTACGGGTGCCCCCGGAGGCTGTCAAGCACAACGCGAACCGCGCCCGGACGGCGACCCATGGGACGCATCGCGCGCGTCAGGCGCAGACACCGCCACGCCTCGACCCGCCGCGCAGAGACAGTTGCCCCGGGAGACCGCCGCCGAGTTCCTCAGGCGGCTCCCTCAAGCCACCGATCGCAGGGTCGTCCGCCGGGACGAGACCGGACTCGCACCCTGGTCCATGACGGGAGCCGGGACTGGATCGGTGACCAGGATCAGGTCATCACCGATCTGGCCGAGTTGGGATGCCGGGATGGATGTCGTCTCGGGATGGAGGCGGCCGTGGGAAACCTCGATGGACGAGACCCGGTACGACCCCTGTTCGAAATGGATGGCCGTCAACTGACCCAGGTGCTCCCCACGCTCGGTCATCACCTTCCGCTTCAGCAAGTCGTCCAGTTCGATCAGGCCGTGACAGCGATCCCCGATCGCCATCTCGCTGCGGACGGCCGCGGCGTCGGTGATCGTGATCGCGTCCGGCCCGATGGCGTGGACATCGGCCACGTCCACGAGGCTGCGCGCCTTACCGCCGAATAGGCCACCGCCCGATTGAAAGGAGAAGGCGACGATGAGCTTCCGAGTCGGGTCGAGATAGACGTGCTCGACCGACCCGAGTTCCGTCCCGTCCGCCAGGCTGACCACCGATGTCCCTCGCACCAACCGTGTGCTCATCGCATTACCCCATCTCTGTGTGACGTGTACGTACGACGTTGTTCGAGTGTACGTTCGCACTAATCGTGCCAAGTTGTCAAGGCAACTGGGGGTGGGGAGTCTCAGGGCTCGGGATGGACCTTGCGAGAGAGGCGGGCAAGAGGGGGCCACCGGGGTACGGTTCTCTCCGCACGCGCGATGGTCTGAGAGGTCAATCGGCGGCGATCTCCTCACCCCTCCACTGCTTAGCGTGCAGGGCAGCATAGGTGCCACGTCGGGCCAGCAGTTCCTCGTGGCTGCCCTGCTCGACGATCCGCCCCTGCTCCAAGACCACGACCAGGTCGGCCTCCCGGATGGTGCTCAGTCGGTGGGCGATGACGAACGATGTCCTCCCCTTCAGGAGGCGGCGTAGGGCGGCCTGGATCACCCTCTCGGTGCGGGTGTCGATACTGCTTGTCGCCTCATCCAGGATCAAGATACGGGGGTCGGCGAGCAGGGCACGGGCGAAGGAGAGGAGCTGCCGCTGGCCGACCGAAAGGCTGGTGCCCCGCTCCTGGACCTCGGTGTCGTAGCCTTCCGGCAGGCGGGTGATGAACTCGTGGGCCCCGACGTCGCGGGCTGCGCGCTCGACCGCGTCGTCCGGGGCCTCCGGCCGGGCGAAGCGGATATTGTCCCGCACCGTGCCGCCGAAGAGGAACGTGTCCTGGAGGACGATGCCGACCTGAGACCGGAGCGAAGTCTGGGTCACGTCACGCAGGTCGTGACCGTCGATGGTGATAGCCCCGTCCCAGACATCGTAGAAGCGCATCAGCAGGTTGATCATCGAACTCTTGCCGGCCCCGGTCTCACCGACGAAGGCGACCGTCTGGCCCACCGCCACGTCCAAGTCGATCCCATGCAAGATCTCGGTGTTGCCATAGCCGAAGGTGACGCCCTCGTACCGCACCGCGCCGGCGATCGCGGGCAAGGCGGTCGCGCCCGGTCGGTCTCGCACGTCGGGCTCGACGTCCAGGACCTCGAAGATGCGCTCGCCGGCCGCCATCGAAGCCTGCATCACGTTGTACTGCTGGCTGAGGTCCCGGATCGGCTCGAAGAAGCGGTCCACCAAGGCGATGAACAGCACCAACTCGCCCAGCGTCAACTTCAGGTCGAAGACGAACTGTCCCCCGACGTAGAGCGCGGTCACGGTGGCCGTTGCCCCGATCATGATGACGATCGGTAGCAGCAACGCCCCCAACCAGGCGGCATCCTTGGACGCGACGAGGTTGGCCCGGTTCAGACCGGCGAATCGCTCGCGGCGACCCTCCTCCCGCACGAATGCCTGCATCACCCTCATCCCGGCGATGCTCTCGGCCAGATTGGCGTTGACGGCGCCAATCGTCCGCCGCGTCTCCCGATAGGTCTCGATCGCCCGGGTGCGCCAGACCCGCATCACGACGATCATCACCGGCAAGGCGATGAAGGTCAGCAAGGCCAATTGCCAGTCGGTCAGGAGCATCACGACCACGATCCCGATCAGGATCAGGACATTGCCGAAGATGCCGAGCAAGCCGTCGGCGAACATCTCGTTGATGACACCGACATCATTCTGGATCCGGGTCATGATCGCGCCGACGCCGCGCTTGTCGATATAGGTCAGACTCAGGGTCTGGAGATGGCGGAACATCGTGTCGCGCAGGTCGTAGACCACCCGGTTCCCCAGCCATGACGTCAGGTAAAACTGGCCCCACATCGTCAGGAACCGCAGGATCAGCGTCAAGACGAAGGCGGCGCCGAGCATGTTGACCGCCGAGGACCGCCGCGGACCGTCGGGCCGGACCTCGTCCACCGCCTGACTGAACAACCAGGGCAACGCCAGGTCGCAGCCGATCACGACGACGATAGCCCCCAGCAGGAGCAGGGCCCGGGCCCGGTACGGCAACACGTAGGCGAACAGGCGCCGCATGACCCGCGCGTCGTACGCCTTCCCGAGCAGATCATCGGGGTCGACGTTCATCATCATCGCCATCGGCGGAGTCCTCGTTCGGCCATGGGGGGGTGGGCCATCAGTCGTCACCGGCCCCGGCGTAGGCCCGTCGCGGGGTTTGGCCGTGGGTCCGGCCGTCAGCCGCCTGGTCCTCCGGCATGACGGTCGGGTCGACCTCATCCGGGGGTACCGGGACGAGTCCGTCACCATCGGGAGAGGGCGCCTCGTCGGCCACTAGGCCGGACCGCTCCCGCCGTTGGAGGTCATAAAGTTCGCGGTAGAAGCCGTCCTCGGTCAGGAGCCGCTCGTGGGTACCACGCTGGACGATCCGGCCACCCTGCAGGACCAGAATCTGGTCGGCGGACCGCACGGTATCCAGGCGCTGGGCGACGATGAAGGTCGTCCTGCCGGCCATCAGGGTCTGGAGGGCCATCTGGATGTCAGCCTCGGTCCGGGAATCGACGCTGCTGGTGGCGTCGTCGAGGATCAGGATCGGAGCGTCGAGCAGGATCGCCCGGGCGATCGCCAGGCGCTGCTTCTGGCCCCCCGAAATCGAGACGCCGCGCTCCCCCAACGTGGTCGCGTAGCCATTGGGCAGGGCGCTGATGAAGGGATGGGCACTGGCGGCCCGGGCGGCGGCTTCGACCTCGGCGTCGGTGGCCTCGGGCCGGCCGAACGCGATATTGTCCCGGATCGACTCGGAGAACAGGAAGGTCTCCTGCATCACGATCGCCACGTTGCGGCGTAGCGAGGCGAGCGTCAGGTCCCGCACGTCGTGCCCATCGACCGAGATCTTGCCGGCGGCCACGTCATAGAAGCGGGGGATGAGGCCGACGATGGCGCTCTTGCCCGAGCCGGTCGCTCCGACCAGGGCGATGGTCTCGCCCGGGCGAGCCACGAACGAGACATCGTCCAGGGCCGGGAACCGGGCCCCGGGGAACGTGAACTGGACAGCATCGAACCGGACCTCGCCGGTGGACCGGCCCAGCGCGATCGCGCCGGGCCGGTCGGCGATCGTCGGCTTGGTGTCGAGGGTGCCAAAGATCCGCTCGCCAGAGGCGATCGCCCGGGCGATCCGGTTGACGACGAACCCGAGCCAGCGGATCGGCTCCGCGAGCAGGGTCAGGTAGCGGTTGAACGCCACCAGCGTTCCGATCGTCATCTCCCCGGCCAGCACCCGGTGCCCACCCAGCCAGACCACCGCCGCGATCCCGATGCCGGACCCGAACAGCATCCCGGCGTAGGACCGGGACCAGCGACTGGCCGCGGCCACGTTGCGGTCGAACAGCTCGACCAACTCGTGCTGGAACCGGTCGTTCTCGTTCGCTTCCTGGGCGAAGGCACGGACGACCCGGCCCCCGGCCACGTTCTCTTGCAGGGCCGAGGTCATCACCCCGAACTGCTGCTGGACCCGGGTGAACATCGGCCGGATGCCATTCCCGAAGTGGAACGAGTACCAGACCAGCGGCGGGTAGATCACCAGCGCCACGACGGCCAGCAAGACATCGAGCCGGAGGAGGATCACCGCCACCGCGACGAAGGTGCCGGCCATCAAGAGCAGCGTCCTGAGCGCCATCATCAGCATGCCCCGAACGTTGTTGATGTCCTCGGTGGCCCTGGTCATCAGTTGACCGGTCTGGGAGCGGTCGTAGAAGCTGAAGGACAGGCGCTGGAGGTGGGCGAACAATTCGGCCCGCATGTCGTTGCCGACCTGCTCGGCCAGCACGTTGAGCAGATAGACCCGGCCAAAGGTGAACAGTCCCTGGACCGCCGCGATCCCCAGATAGGCAATGACCGCCCGGACCAGGAATCCCCGGTCGCCAGCCGAGATCCCCTCGTCGATCGCCCGCGCTAAGACCCAGGGCAGCGTCAACTGGGCCGCTAGGGCCAGGAAGAGGGACGAGTAGGCAATCACGAGTTGGGGACGATATGGGCCCAGGTACCGCAAGATGCGGATCAGGATGCGCACGGCAGCCTCGCTGAGAAGATGGGATATGGAGCATCCAGAGAGTTGCCGCCGTCAGCGCCGGCAGTTTCATGGCCCGCATGGCCGGTGCCGCCGCACCGGTGTTTTCCGTGCCCGGCGGATCTCGTGAGCCATCTAGTCCGAAACCACTGGCTCACCCGGCGACACACTGGTTTTCCCGGGACGTGGACCCCCGAACGAGGGTGGTGCCTCGCCTCGGTGGGGACAGATGGTCCGGGCGATCGATAAGGGGTGATCCCGCGGTACCAGAATATCGACAGGCGAGATGATTCCCCCGAGCCCCCCTGGCCCAGCGGGGCGTTAGAATGCCCGGGAGCGACCGGAGATCGGCTGATCAGCAGTGGCAGGGGGAGCGATATGCGGCTGGCGACGCGGATGGGGCGACTGGGGACCGAGACTGCCTTCGAGGTGCTGGTGCGGGCCAAGGCCCTGGAAGCCCAGGGCCGCGACATCATCCACCTGGAGATCGGCGAGCCCGACTTCGGCACCCCGGACAACATCGTCGAGGCCGGTGCCGAGGCCCTGCGCTCTGGCTGGACCCACTACGGCCCCTCCCCTGGATTGCCGGAACTGCGGGAGGCGATCACGACCTACGTCAACCGTTCCCGGGGAACTGCCTTCGAACCAGGCCAGGTCATCGTCACCCCCGGTGGAAAGCCGATCATGTTCTTCGTCATGCTGGCCCTGCTCGAGGCCGGCGACGAAGCGATCTACCCAGACCCGGGCTTCCCGATCTACCGATCGATGATCGACTTCTCGGGTGCGACCGCCGTGCCGATCCCCCTCCGCGAGGAACGCGCCTTCGGCCTCGACGTGGACGAGTTGGCATCCCTGGTGACTCCCAGGACCAAGCTGCTGGTCCTCAATAGCCCCGGGAACCCCACGGGTGGCGTCCTCGACCGAGCAGAGATCGAGGCAATCGCCCGCCTGGCCGTCGAGCGGGACCTGGTCGTCCTCAGCGACGAGATCTACAGCGAGCTGGTCTTCGAGGGAGAGCACGTCTCGATCGCCACGATGCCGGGGATGGCCGAGCGGACGATCATCCTGGACGGCTTCTCGAAGACCTTCGCGATGACGGGCTGGCGCCTCGGCTACGGCCTGATGCCGACCCCATACGTCGAGGCCATCAACCGCCTGATGGTGAACAGCGTGTCCTGCACCGCCGTCGCCACGCAGCGGGCTGGGATCGAGGCCCTGACGGGACCGTGGGACGAGGTCGTCCAGATGCGGGACGCCTTCAAGAGCCGCCGGGACCTGGTCGTGGACGGCCTGAATGCGATCCCCGGCATCACGTGCGTCCGCCCCAAGGGTGCCTTCTACGCCTTCCCCAATATCTCCGCCACCGGCCAGGGAAGCAAAGCCTTCGCCGACCGACTGCTCCAGGACTTTGGCGTCGCCGCGCTCTCCGGCACCGCCTTCGGCGACCACGGCGAAGGATACCTGCGCCTCTCGACCGCCAACTCGGAGGCGAACTTGAGTCAGGCCCTGGAGCGCATCGCCGCCTGCGCCGCCGGATAGCGTTCCCCGGTCAACGCGGTGACCTCCCGGCGCCGCCGAGAGGTCAGGTCATCACGGCCGGTGTTCCCCGGCGGCCGGACGTGTCGCCGGGTCGGAACGCGTCGGGCGTGGCCGCAGGGCCGCGAGCAGCGCGTCGCCGGCGTTGACATCGAGGTGCTCGATCCCAACCGTGCCGCCGCTGCCACCCGACGCCACCGCCGCTCGGAAGGTGGCCAGGCCGGCTCGCCTTTGCAGGGGGCTCTCCAAGAGGACGCGGCGTTGGATTCGCCGCGCCGGCAGGACCGACGTCCGCCGCGCGATCCCCCTGCCCCGCACGGTGAGCAGCCCCTGCTCGTCCAGGGACCAACCCGCGTCGGCGAACCGCCACAGGCCGAGACCGATCGCCACTGGTGCCAGGGCTAGCACGGCAAGGCCGGCCCACCAATCCAAGAACGGGACGATGGCCGCGATCACCACGGCGAAAGCCGTCAGCGGCAGGAGGTCGAAGGCGGGGCCCAGGGCATACCGACGCCGGGATATCGCCGGCAGGCGGTTCAACCGCCCATCGAGCGCATCCAAAGACAGGGCCAGTTCCGGCACGACCTGGCGCAGCAGACCCTCGGCCTGATCTCGCCGCAGCAGCGGGAAGAGGATGCCCGTTTCCGGCGCGTCGGTCCCGTAGCCGGCGCTCTCGACCCGCAACGCGACCAGGCCGAAGGGCTGGCGCAGCAGGCCCTCGGTGATCGTCAGGGCTTGGATCCGGCGCAACGGGATCGTCGTTTGACGCCGGTCCAGTAGGCCGGCGCTGGTCAGCAGGTTGTCGCCGTCACGTCGCAGGGTGAATCCACCGAACGTCAGGACGGTGGTGACGATCGCGAAGAGCCAGGCCAGCAGCCCGACCACGACGCCGCCGACCACGATGCCCCGGACCGAAACGTCCATCACCACGCCCGAGAACCGCTGGTAGACGTCCTCCGGCAACACGTCGTCGACGAGTTGCAGCCCCCCGGCGACGATTGCGAGGGCTGGACCAATCCGGCCGGACGTCGCACCGGCGACCAAGAGGTCGCGGGTCGAGAGCGCTCGGACCACCGTCCCCGCCGGGCCCATCCTCAAGTCGGCCTCGCCGCCGTGGACTCCGGATTCATGCTGGCCCGACACGCTGGCGGGACGGAGGAGGCTCGCTAGCCTGGTGGCTTCCGCTCTGGTCAGCGACTCGAACGTGACATCGCTCCCGGCCGCGCCACCGGCCGCCGTCTCGACCTTGACCCGGACGACGCCCAACACCCGCTGCAGCGGACTCTCACCGGTATCCACGGCCTGGACCCGCTCGAGGGGCACCGAGCGCTCCTGCCGCGAGACGACGCCGGAATGGACCCGCAACTCGCCCGCGATCACCTCATACCGGAACGCCCACCACCGTGCCACCGTGGTCGCCAGGCCCAGTGTGGCGCCGATGCCGGCGATCGCCAGGAACGGCGAGTCGCCATTCCCACGTCCCGAGATGAGGACAACGGCCAAGGGCACCAGGAATCCCCTCACCGACCGGATCAACTGGAGCAGGATCCATGACGGGTGCTGTCGCCTCGATGAGAGGTGGGCCGCCGCCACCGGCGGTCCACCGGCGGATTGGGGACCCAGGGCGTCCACCGACCGCCGGTCCGAGTCCCCCGAGGACCCCAGCACTTCGTCGGGCCGACCGGGACGCTCTCCCCACACCTCGATGAGCGGTCCGACCGTGGCCGCGCCGTCGGCGGGTGGTCGGGCAATCTTGGGATCTAGCCCAGTGGTCCGCCCCGGGGACGGAGCGGACAGAGAGCCGTCGACAGGGTCCTCCGTTCGGGAGGGACCGTCGCCCGGGACGGGATATGCCCCTTCACCGGCATTCTCACTCGTCCCCGCCGACGGCCCCGTGGTGGACCTTTCAGTGATCGCCCCCGATTGACCATTTTCAGCCGGGTCCCGAACGTGGTCCGCGGAGACACCTACATCCCCCGGCCGTCCCATCCATCCGTCCGCCGCCTCGCCGGTCCGCGGCGCTGTCGTGGAGGAGTCTGACTCGTGGTCAGCGTCCCGCCGCTCGTCGCCACCTGTGGCGAGGGGAGTCGGTGGTTCCACCTAGAGTTCTTCCCGGGTGTTGGCGAGCAGGGCGATCCGGTCCCGAACCGCCTCGGCGACCGGGTCGGCCAGGGCCGGGATCTCGCTGGCCCCGGCCGCCGTGTGCAGCACCACGCTGGCGAGGCCGAAACGCCGCTCCAGGGGACCCCGGCGAGTATCGACGTGCTGGATACGGGCCATGGGGACCAGGGTCCGGGTCACGGTCCAGACACCGTGCTGCAGGTCGACTTCGTCCTCCCCGACCTCGTAGCGCCAGTGGCTCCACGTCAGGTCGGGGAGGATCAGGGCGCTGACTACCGCGACCAGAATCGTCACTACGAACGGCAGGATGACGACCCAATCCGACCAGTCGAAATACCGCCTGATCACGACGGACGTCACGATCGCGACGACGAGCAGGGGCAGGGTCCCGACCAAGCCACTGATCCGCCAAAGGGTCCGGGCCCTCGGATCCAGGTGTTCCCGGGGCGGCGTCCGGGGTGCCCACCCGGCCAGGGGCACCTGCTCCGTCTGACCATTGAGCGCTGGGGGGTCCGTTGCCGTCCCGGGGATCGTGGACCGATCCGGACTCTGATCCCGAACTGGTTGGTCAATCACCGGTCCACGGCCCCCTCACCCGCCCCGCGCGTCCCTGTGCGGCGTGGTGCCGCGTGCCGCCTCCATTGTGCGGGCCGGGCCCTTCCCGCACAATCACCGACAGGAATCCGCACGACCGGACCGCACCCTGCTGCCCGAGCCGGACCCGGAGATGACCAGACCGCTATCCCTAGAGGAGAACCACCTGTGACCGCGACCACGCCAATACCCGATGACATGCCAAATGGGACCGCGACCGCAACCGCAACCGCAAGCGCGTCCGCCACGAATGACGCGGACCCCTCCGCCGCGATCGACAGCGTGGTCGTGCCGGACGCGGTCCCTGCCGAGGAGGAGAGCGGGCCAAAGCGGATCGCCGTGATCGTCGCCCATCCCGACGACGCCGAGTTCATGTGCGCCGGCACCGTCGCCCGCTGGACCGCCGAGGGCAATCACGTCACCTATGTCCTGCTCACGAGCGGCGACAAGGGCAGTAGCGACCCGGCCGTCACGCCGGAACAACTCGTCGCCAATCGCGAGGCCGAGCAGCGCGACGCCTGCGATGTCCTCGGGGTC
>CADCWH010000051.1 GCA_902806395.1 uncultured Thermomicrobiales bacterium
CGGCCCGAGTTGCCGGGGGTGGCGATCAAGCCAGAGGTGGCCCCCCTGCCCGGCGAGCCGGTATTCACCAAGCAGGTCAACAGCGCCTTCATCGGTACTGGATTGGAAGCCTGGCTCCGAGACGCCGGGCGCGACACCCTGGTCATCACCGGCCTGACGGCGAACCAGTGTGTCGAGACGACGACCCGCATGGCCGGCAACCTGGGATTCACCGCCTACCTGGTCGGGGACGCCACGGCGTCGTTCGACCGGGTCGGCCCGGACGGCGCCTTCCACCCCGCCGAACTGATTCACTCGGTCAGCCTGGCCAACCTGCACGGCGAGTTCGCGACCGTCGTCTCGACGGCGGAGGTGCTCGCTCGGACGGGCGCGAACGCTCAGGTGCTGACGGCCGAAGCGAGCCGGGACGGGGTGAGCGCGGGGGCCGGGGTGTGAGTGGTGTGACCGATGCCCCCTCGACCTCCCCCGACATCCGGACCGTCGGCATCCTGATCTTCGACGAAGTCGAGGTGTTGGACTTCTGCGGCCCGTTCGAGGTCTTCTCCATCGCCCGCCTGGCTGGGGGACGCGCCGAGGAGCGACCGCTCTTCCGGGTCCTGACGATCGCCGAGGTGGCACGGCCCGTCCGCTGCGTGGGCGGCCTGCTCGTCATGCCGCATCACACGTTGACCGGCCATCCGCCGCTCGACATCGTCGTGGTCCCCGGCGGTCGCGGGACCAGGCGAGAGCGGACCAACGACGCCGTACTCGACTGGATCGCCGCCCAGGCCGGCACGGCAGAGGTGATGACCAGCGTCTGCACAGGGGCCTTCCTGCTGGCGGTCCGCGGCCTGCTCGACGGCCGGGAGGCGACGACCCATTGGGCCAGCATCGACTGGCTGCGGGAGAACCATCCAGCGGTCACCGTCCGCGACGACCGGCGCGTCATCGATGAGGCGAAGGTCGTCACCTCGGCCGGCGTCTCGGCCGGCATCGACATGGCGCTCCACCTGGTTGGCCGCCTCCACGGCCCGGAGACGGCTGCCTGGACCGCCCGGCGAATGGAGTACGACTGGAAGCTCGAGGAGAAATTACCAGCCGACACGGCACCGTGCCCACCGATCATCACGTTGGAGGGCCATGCCTTCACCTTCCAGGCGTCGCTCGCACCCGAGCGCGACGCGTCGGGTGCGATCTTAGAGAATCGCCCTCAGGGCCGATATGCGGAGAGCGTCAGTGTCCCTCTGAACGCTCACGGCGACGGACCGTTCTGTCGATTTGCCATCAATGTCGAGCGTGGCCTCACCGGCGTTTACGCCCTCGCCGTGGACGGGGCCGTCTGCTACATCGGCATATGTGAGGATTTGGCCAGACGCTTCAACGTGCACTACGGTTTGATCTCACCCCAAGATTGCTACGTGGGTGGTCAGAGCACGAACTGCAAGATCAATCACCGGGTTCTCAATGAGACGAACGCTGGGAGACGTGTCGACCTCTACTTCTACCCCACGGCCGACCGGCACGCGGTCGAGAAGAAGCTGATCAACTCATATGCGCCACCCTGGAACGGCTGATCACCGGACGGTGCGCTTGGCCCGCCCGGCCGCGTCATCGGCCCGTTCGACACACGGAGCCAGAGGCACCTCAGCCCCGACCGGCCAGGGCCAGGACATCGGTCAGCATTCCGGCGGCGGTGACGGCGGCGCCCGCGCCGGGACCGGTGATCACCAGGGGGTAGCGGTCGTAGCGACGGGTGCGGATCGAAACGATGTTCTCCGGCCCCTGGAGGGCGCCGAGGACGCGGCCGGTCGAGATCGAACGCATCCCGACGACCAGTTCGCCCTCGGGGCGGACGGTGGCGACGTATTTCAGGGACTCGTTGGCGTCCTGGGCCGAGCGGGCCCGGTCGCCGACGGGGCCGTCGGAGATGGCGACCCCGGCCAGGAAGGCCTCGACGCTGCCCGTCGCCAGGTCGGCCGGGACCAGGCTCTCCACCCGCACCTCCGCCAGGTCCACCTTCCTACCCATCGTCCTGGCCAGGATCAGGGCCTTGCGGGCCACATCCAGGCCGCTGAGGTCGTCACGAGGGTCGGGCTCGGTGTAGCCCTGTGCCTTGGCCGAGCGGACCGCCGCCGAGAAGGTGACCCCGTCGGCGACATCCGAGAAGATGGCACCCAGGGTGCCGGAGAGAGCCCCCTCGATCTCGATCACGTCGTCGCCGGTCGCGAGCAGCGAGGTGAGGGTCGAGATCACCGGCAGCCCAGCCCCGCAGGTGGCCTCGTAGCGCAGTCGACCCGCCCGGGCGGCGTCCCAGAACGCGGCCGAGACCGGATCGGCCAGCGGCATCGCCAGCGGTGCCTTGTTGGATAGGACGACCGAGGCTCCCCCGGCCAGGGCGTGGGCCAGGTCGGCCGCCGCGCCCTCCCCCGTCGCCGCGTCCGCGACTACGACGTGGTCGCCGGTGGACAGCGCCGCGTCAATCGCCTCCCGCAGGGGGACGTGGGCCACGGAATCGTCTCCAGCGGCAAGGTCGGCCCAGGTGCCACCGTCGCGACGGACGTCGATGGCTCGCCGGGACTGGTCCGCCGTCAGCGGTGCGCCGTCCCGGCGATGGAGGGCACCCGCGCCTCGGACGACGGCACCGATGACGACCTCGAGCCCGAGGTCTCGCCGCCAGTCATCACGATGCTCGGCGACCTGGCTGACCACCTCCGCACCAATCGTCCCGATGCCGACCTGGACCAGTCGTATCCGCCGCATCGCCCACCCTCCCGACTCGCTCGTCTGATAGCAGCCCACACCCGACCGGGCCATGAATCGTCATGATGAGGCCTTAGTCCTCCACGCCGGCCGGCCCCGCCAGACAATGGCCCTTGACCGGCGGCGGGCATGGTACCGCGTCTGGCCAGTACGACTCGTCACGTCCCCGGCCCGGGCACTGGCGCCCCAGATTCACCGGCAACGGTGAACCAGCGACTCGTTCGGACGATGTCACCGTGTCGTCGGCGTTCGGGGTCACTCACCGCTGCCGCACCGGACGATGAACGTTCCTGTCTCGTCCTTGGCAGACGGCTCTCGCCCGCATGACCCGTCCGTTCTCGTGCTCGTCCGGGCAGGAGGTCGTCTATGATCTCCGCCTGACCAAGGTGGTGCGCGGTGGGGAGGGGTGTGGGGTGACAGCTCGAACGGAGTGGGTGTTGGGGCGGACCGAGGCGACGGTC
>CADCWH010000052.1 GCA_902806395.1 uncultured Thermomicrobiales bacterium
CCGGTGTGGATGCGTTGGATCACTTCGCCGAGCAAGGGGGCGACCGACCGGACGGTCAGCTTGTCGATCCGCTTGTGGGGGGGCAGGGTGATGCTGTTGGTGACCACCAGTTCCTTGAGCGGACTGGCGACCAACCGTTCGACCGCGGCGCCGGAGAGGACCGGGTGGACACAGGCGGCGAAGACCTCGGTCGCGCCGTGTCGCAGGCAGACCTCCACCGCCTGGGTGAGCGAGCCGGCGGTGTCGATCTCGTCGTCGACGATCACGACTGGGCAGCCCTCGACCGACCCGATCAGGTTGAGCGTCTCCGAGGTGTCGGCGTTGCCGACTCGCCGCTTCTCGATGATCGCCAGTGAGGCGTCGATGAACTCCGCGAAGCCACGGGCCCGCTTGGTGCTGCCCAGGTCTGGCGCGACGACGACCGGGCGGACGAGGCGCTTGTCGATGAAGTGCTGGGCGAGCAGGTAGAGCGCGCTCATCTCGTCGACCGGGACGTCGAAGAAGCCCTGGATCTGGCCGGCGTGGAGGTCCAGGGTCAGGACGCGGTCGGCACCGGCGACGCCGATCAGCTTGGCGACCAGGCGAGCGGTGATCGGGATGCGGGGCTGGTCCTTCTTGTCGGAGCGGCCGTAGCCAAAGTAGGGGATCACCGCCGTGATCCGGCCCGCCGAGGCGCGCTGGAGGGTGTCCAGCATGATCAGCAGTTCCATCACCGAGTCGTTGACCGGTTCGGCGAAGGACTGGACGACGAAGATGTCGTGCTCGCGGACGCTCTCGCCAATCCGGACGAAGGTGTTGTCGTTGCTGAACTTGAAGACGTCGGCCCGACCGACCGGGATGCCGATGTGGTCGCAGATCGCGTGGGTCAGTGCCTGGTTGGAATTGCCAGTGAAGACGACGAGTTGGTCATACCGCTTGCTCATCGACGTGTCTCCCGTGTCTCCCATGGGTCTCGGTCGGTGTCGAGGGCGTCCGCGGTGGCAGGGGTGACGTGGCCGGCCGGGATCGGAGCGGGGCGGGGACGCGGGCGACGGCGCCCACCGGTGCCGGGCCGGGCGGAGGCATCACGGGGGCGGCCGTCGCGGTCCGGCCGGTCCATCGCCGTCCGGCCGACCTCCCGGCGCAGGTTGGCGAGCGCATCACGGGCGGCGGCCTGCTGGGCGTCGCGTTTGGAGACGCCGACGCCGGTCCCCCACCGTTCGTCCTCGACCCGGACAGCGACGGTATAGCGGCGAGCATGATCGGGACCCTCGACCGAGACGGTGTCATAGTCCGGGCGGGCACGCCCCTGTCCCTGGAGCAACTCCTGGAGTTCGCCCTTGGGGTTGACCTCGGCCTGGTCCAGGTCGAGCTGGCCCGCCTCGGAGGTGCGCAGGAGCAGATGGCGAACGAATTCGTGGGCGGTGGCGATGCCCCGGTCGATGAAGATGGCCCCGACCACGGCCTCGAATGCGCCGGCTAGGATCCGGTCGCGATCGCTCTCCGTGATCCTCTCCCCCTTGGCGAGGGTGATGTAGTTCGCCAGGTCGATCTCCCGGGCCCACCGGACCAGCGTCTCAGCCCGGACCAGGGCGATCCGATTCGCGGTCAGGACCCCCTCGGCGGCGTCAGGATACCGTTCGTACAGGTACTCGGCAACCAGGGCCCCGAGGATGGCGTCGCCGAGGAACTCCAGGCGCTCATTCGACTGGTGGGCTTCGACCTTGATGCCCGCGGCGGCCCACTCGTTGAGGATCGAACGGTGGGTGAGGGCCCGGGCCAGCGTGGTCAGGTCGTCGAACGGGATGTCGATCGTCCGAGAGAGGCGGTCGGCAGCCTCCAGGAGTGACGGCGCCATGCCGGCGCGGGTGGGAGGTTCCGGGGTGGCGGGCTGCATGGGCGGGAGATCCTCGGGTAGGGGAGGGAGCGTGCGCCGGTGGGTCCGGTCGTGATGTCGCTCGCAGTCGGCGGCTGGGGAAACGGGGCCGCGGGGACGGGAGAGAGATCAGACGGAAGGGTCGGATAGGAGAGTCAGGAGGAGGGCGCGTACTTGGCGATCGCTCGATCCAGGTCCACCCCGGCCTCGCCGGCGACGCCGGCCATCCGGTCCCAGTCGATCTGGAGATAGTACGTGTAGTGCCGGGGCATGGTCTCCTCGGTGCGGGAGGAGGCCAAATCGTGGCTGACGAGGAAGCGGATCAGGGCATCGGCCATCCGGTCCTCGTCCGGTTTGCGGTCGTCTAGGGCCAACTCGTGCCCGCCGAGTCCCATCCGGCGATGGGCGCGGGCCAGGCCATGGGCAAAGGCGTCGGCCAGTTCGTCGGCGCGTTCCTGCTCGCGGCGGACGACGTCGCGCTTCTCGGCGTCGATGACCGACGCCGGTTCGCGGGGTGGGGCATCGAGGTCGATCGTCTTGACCTCGTCACGGACGACATAGTGCTCGACGATGTGGTCGAGCAGTTTCCGCATCTCGTCCGCCATGGCTTTCCCCTCTCACCCGTCGCGGCACCCTCCCGGGAACTCCCGCCGTCCGGTCCCACCCGTGCCGCGGGCGACGCCTCGGGAAGGGGTCCCGCCGCATCGCCCGCCAGCGTCTCGCCACGATTATAGCGGTCGGCGCCGATACCGCTCAGCCCACGGATTGATACCGGTGTGATGGGGCGGGCGCGAGTGTCCCCCGCCCCGACGGAGCCTCGCTGGGCGTCACTCGGCCGCCGAGTCCCGGGGCGGATTCGGCAAGGCCGACAGGTAGGCGAGGGTCCCACCGGCGTCGCCGACGGCCGCCACCGAACTGGTCGATGCGGTGCCGCAGGCGCCCCATTGACCCAACCCCGCAAACGCGGCATCCGAGACCGTCAACTCCAGCCAGCTCAGGTAGCGGACATCCGGGCCATCGGTCACGACATCCAGGGCACCCTGGGCGGCGAGAACCTGCCCGGCCATGACCAGTCCACCGTCACGGTCGAGCCAGACATCCCGGACCAGGGTGCCGTCTTCGGCCACGTCGGTCGCCTGTCGCTCCAAGTAGACCGTCTCGCCAACCTCGACCAGGGCGGCGTTGGCCTCGGTCGCCTCCGGGCCGTAGCAGTCGTCCTCGGCGGGGGCCGACAGCGCGGCGTACCGGACCCGCGCGACCGCGCCGTCGGCCTCGACCTCGATGGTCGAGCCGTCGATGATGGCGGTGACGGTGGCGGGGAGCAGGACCGGAGTCCGCGCCGGGGCGCTCAGGTCGGTGGCATTGGGCGATATCTCCAGTGACGACTGGAGGCCGATCACGGACTCGCCATAGCGGAGTGAGAGGCCGATCCCGGAGGGGTTGGCAGTGAAGAGCAGGGCGACCCGGCGGGCATCACCCGCGGGTACCACCTCCACGTCGTCGGGACCCAACACGGTCGAGAAGCCGAGGGTGGCCCCGACGACCTCCGTGCCGGAGTCGAGGGGCTGGAACGCGACGAACGGACTGGCCGTGATCAGGCCGAAGTCGGCCATGACCAGGTTCGCCGGGGC
Organism: uncultured Thermomicrobiales bacterium; assembly: GCA_902806395.1. The sequence goes on from CADCWH010000052.1 coordinate 3,487, forward strand.
ATCGGACCAGTTCTCCATCAGGACGATCGCCACCAACCAATCGCCGTAGGGGTTCCCCGGCAGACCCAGGGTCGGCAACGACGGACCTCGCATGGTCGACTCGACGGTGACCCTGAAAGCGTCTGCCCCCATCACCGGCGCGGTGTAGGTGTCCTCATCCACGGTCGCCGCCTGGTCGGGGAAGACCGGCTCAGGTTCATCGGTCGGCGGGACCGGGGTCTCGGTGGGTTCGGGCGTGGGTGCCTCCGTTGGCTCCGGCGTTGGTGTCTCCGTGGGCGGCACCATCGTCTCGGTCGGGGGCGGGGCCGTCTCGGTGGCGGTCGGGCGAGGGGTACGGGTGGGGGCAACGGTCGGCGTGGCGGCCGGTTCGACCGTGGCGGGCGCCTCGGGAGCCGGTTCCGTCGCCGGTTCCGTCGGCTCGGCGGTGGGATCGGGCGTGGTGGTGGCCGTGGCGCTGGCCGCCGGGTTTGGCGATGGCGTGGTGCCGACTTCGGCGGCCGAACCGGTCCCGACGACCTCGTCCTCCGCGCCGCTGGTCCCGTCGCCGGGGCGGTCCGCCGATCGCTGGCTGGTGGGGGTCGGGGTGGGATCGCTGGCCGGTGCGGTGGGAGCAACGGCCGTGGCGGGGGAGACGGTGACCGTCGGTGCCACCGGTGGGTCGGCGGTCGAGTCACCCGTCGGGGTCACGCTCGCCGTCGCGGGGGCGACCGGGGGCACGGTCGTCGGGTCGGAGACCGCATTAGGATCCCCGGCCGGGATGTCCGTCGCTGGGATGTCCGTCACCGGGGCCGGGGGGACGGCACGGGACGGGACGGCGGAGGGGGTGAGTGAACCTTCGCCCCCGACCCCGATCGCGACGGCCGTCTCCGGGTTGGTCGGTCGTGTCCCGGATTCCCCCGCGACGGGAGATGGCGTGACCGTGCCCCCGTCGCCGGTCGACCCGGCCACGGGTTCGGTCCCGCTCCCCGTCATGGGGGAATCACCGACCGCGGCGACCTCGGTCCGGGCCGGTACGCGTCCGTCATCGCCCCGGTCGCTGAGCATCACCCCGATCGCGGTCACGGTGAGCAGGAGCAGCAGGATACCGGTCAGCCGTCCCCACCAACCACGCTTGCGACGGGACTGCCGGGAGGTGACGACCTCGGTGTCCGGGGCGTTCCAGTCGAAGTAGCGCCCGCTGGGTGGCGGCCCGACCGGGGCGGGGACGACATAGGGACCCTGAGCATGGGCAGAGGGATCGGGCGGGTTCGAACGCACCGAGGCTTCGATCGGCACGGCTCCGGGCTCCGCGCTCCACGGCGCGGGCCGAGCCCGCCGCGAGCTCGCCGTCCCGGCCAGGGAGTCGGCGCCGCCCATGAGGGCGGGGTCCGCCGGTGTCCGGCTGTCGTCTGGACCGGGACGGCGGTCGGACGGGGTGGGCGTGGCAGGTCGGGACGCCGCCCCGGCGCGGTCCGTCCGGGGGGCGATGGCCGAAGCCGCCGTCGTGGTCGCATCGGCCGGACCAGTGCGGCGGGTGGGATCAGTGGTGCGCTGGTCTGGCCGTGACGCCTTGGCGCTCCGAGGATCGCCGCGCTGGCGGCTCTCGGGGCCAGACCATCGCCCGGCCGCGGGATCAGTCGCCGGGCCATCGTTGGGCCGGGTGCGCGGGTCCGGGCGGGTGGCTCGGTCGCCGCGCGGGCTGGTGTCGACGGGGGCGGCGGGGTCATTCCGGCTGTCCCGC
>CADCWH010000053.1 GCA_902806395.1 uncultured Thermomicrobiales bacterium
CCATCAATTGCATCTCGTGGAACATCGACCAGGCGTACATCGCATGGGGGCCGCCGTGGATCTGGAGGATTAATGGCAAGGAGACGCCCTTGATGGCCGTGGGCGGTCGCAACACCCAACCTTGGACACGACCCCCGTCGACCGGGCTCTGGCACCAGAACACTTCAGGCCGCGAGAGGGCGACTTCGGCCAACCACTCCTCGTTGTGTCTCGTCAGGCTCCGTTCGCCGCTGGCGTCGTGAAGTGAAAGTTCGGCCGGATGTGCCGGGTCACCGGTGACAAGCACGGCGTCGTCCCCACCGGGGCTGAGGAGGTCGAAGCCGGAGATGCGGCGTGGCCCCCCCGCGATCACCTCGACGGCACCGGACGGGAGGTCGACGCGGACCAGTTCCGTCGCGCCATGTTCGGAGGACAGGAGCGTGATCTGCTTACCGTCGGCCGACCAGCGGGGCGCTGCCTCGCTGCTGGCCGTGACGTCGCTCATCCCAACATCTTCGAACGTCCGGGTTGCCCCGGCGGTGCGGTCCACGAGGGACCCCGTGGCGAGGTCGAGCGTCCAAACGTGCGTGTCTTTTGCTGAGCTGCCAACGGGTTGGTCGGTACCGAGGAGGGCGACCGCGCTGCCGTCGGGAGAGAGGACGGGCGAGGAAAAGGCGTACTCGCCGTCCGTCAGGCATGCCGGCTCGTCCCCCGAGATCGAGACGCGGTAGAGCAACGAGCGCCCATTCTGGTCCCGGTCCTCGGTGCGGTTGGAGGTGAAGAGCAGGGATGACCCGTCGGCGGTCCAGATCGGACCTTCGTCGTCGTACGGGCCGGTCGTGATTTGGCGAGCCTCGCCGCCCGCGGCGGACACGACCCAGAGATGGGCATAGGTCTCGATGAACCCCACCCCGTCGAAGCGATACCGCAGCCGGGTGACGATCCGTTCGTCGGCGACCGGTGTCGGGATCGCGTCCTCTCCGGGCGGGTCGTCCGCTGGACGGGTGGATGAGAGGAATGCCACCGATCGACCATCCGGGGACCAGACTGGGTGAGAGGCTCCCTGGGGGAAGGCCGTGAGCTGTCGCGCCTCCCCCCCCGTCGGGTCGATCACCCAGATCTGCGTCGGCTTCTTTGGCAGGTTCTTGCCCGGCCGCTTGGGACCTTCCGGCGCAGGGTCGGATTCGTCGTCTGGATCGCGGGGGACACCGGTGGCTGGACGGTCGGAGACGAAAGCGATCTCTGAACCATCAGGAGACCAGCGCGGCGTCGTGTCCCGCGCGGAACCGGCCGTCAACTGACGTGACTCCTCACCCTCGATCGCCCGGGTCCAAATCGCGCTCAGGTAGGTATCAAGGTCGCGGTCGATCTGCGTGACCACGTAGGCGATGATGTCACCCGCAGGTGATACGTGTGGGTCACCGACCAACCGGATGGCGAACAGGTCGTCGGCGGTGATCGGGCGACCGCCGGTCGCGGTGGTGCCGAGGACTGAGTCGGTCACGAAGTCTCCCCTGTCGTCGAGCGCACGCGTGTCCCGGTCATCGCTCCCCATGGGGAAGCGGCCAAGCATAGCGGAGCCGCCCGGACTGGGCAACGCGCCGGCCTGACTTCATCTGGGGGTCGGACCAGGACCACGACCGATAATGGGTCGGTCCGCCGTCGGTCAGAGCGACGCGACCGGCGACTACACTTAGCGACCGGCCGGTCCGCATGGGCCGTACTCTCCCCGTCGTCTCCCGCTGCCCGGAAGTGTCGATGTCTCGTCTGTTCTCGGTCATCCGATCGCGTGGGCCCCGGCGTTTTCTCGCCGGCGATGACGTCCCATCTGGTCGCATGTCCGCTCGGAATCCCCGGTTCCGGCGCGGTCCGGAAAGCGACCTCCCGCCGTTGCCGGGGAACCCGGTGGGGCGGTTCATCGCCCAATTCGTCGATGCTTGGGAGGGACCACCATCGATTCGTTCGGCGCCGGTGCGCGGCCTTACCGGTGCGTTGATGATCGCCCTCGCCGCCTCCCTCTTGATTGGGGTGGCCCGCGTCGACACCTACCTGAACCGTGGAATCGAGACGGGCGACCAGCCGTCGGCCGTCGTCCACCGCACTGGCCGAGACCTAGGGGTCGTTCGCGACTTGAGCGGCCTGGATGATCCGACCCTGGCCGACACGGCCGCACGCCTCGCGGCCGCCGGGGTCCGCCTCGTTCGCCAGCCCTTCGTCTGGTCCGAGATCGAGCCCGAGCCAGGAATCTTCGATCTGTCGGCCCATGAGCGAGTCGTTCGAGCCATGGCCGCCGCGGAGATCGAGGTGATGGCCGTGCTGGTCGATGCCCCAGACTGGGCCTCCGCCGATGCCCCGCCGGACACGACCCGGCCACCGGCCGATACCACCGACTTCGCAACGTTCGCCGCTGAGGTGGCCCGCCTCTCTCCCGAACTGCGGGTGTTCCAAGTGTGGGACCTGCCGACGTTCCCCGAATCTTGGGGTGGTCGGGCGGCCACGCCGAACGCTTACGCCGACCTGCTTCGAACGGCGTCCAGGGCCATCCGGGACGTAAACCCCGCGGCGATCATCGTCACGGCCGAGATCCGGCCAGCTCGGTCGGTCGGTGACGGCGACGACCTGGCGTTCATCGGTGCCCTCTATGACCTGGGACTCGAAACCGATTTCGACGCCGTCGCGATCGGCCTCGACGCGGGCGATTACGCCCCGACGGACCGCTGGGTCGCACCAGCCCGCGCCAATCTCTCCCGGCCGATCCTCGTCCGGGAACTCCTCGTGGATCGGGAAGACGTGACGACACCGGTCTGGTTGACGTCGTTCGATTGGACCGGCGGCGTCTCCGACCGTACGGGCCGGGGGGTCGAAGTCCTCCTGGACAGCCTGGACCGGGTCCGCAGTGAATGGCCCTGGATGGGCCCGGTCTTCCTGGCGGTTCCGATGGTGCCCGATCGATCGTCGATGTCCGCCGACCCGCTCGGTGTCACCGAGGTGGCGGCACTGACCGAGCGCGCCGGCCGGGGAGCCGACGTGGCTGGCCCCGGACAGTTGCCGATCGATGCTCCGGCGATCGCCTATGCGGGTGAATGGGTGGACGAGTCGGTCGGGGACCAGCGGTCCCGTCGAACGGCCCAGGTCGGGGCGACCGTGACCATCGCCTTCGAGGGCACCGCCATTTCGGTCGCTCTGCGATACGGTCCGAGTGCGGGCGTCGTCCTCTATACCATCGACGGCGAAGCTGTGGCTGGCAGCATGCTGATCCGCGACGGGGCGAGCGCCCTCGACCTGCGGAATCCGGTCGCGGTCGACGAGCGGGTCACTCTCGCCGAGGACTTGCCTGCCGGGCGTCATGAACTGCGGATGACCCTAGCCGGGCGGACCA
>CADCWH010000054.1 GCA_902806395.1 uncultured Thermomicrobiales bacterium
GGCCCGGATGCGTCTCCTAGGGGCCGAGGTGCGCCCCGTCGCCTCTGGCTCCCGCACCCTCAAGGACGCCACGAACGAGGCGATGCGCGACTGGGTCACCAACGTCCGCGACACCTTCTACATCATCGGCTCAGTCGTCGGCATGCACCCATACCCGATGTTGGTCCGCGACTTCCAGTCCGTGATCGGCCACGAGACTCGCCGCCAAGCCCAGGAGTCCGACCAGATCGGCGGCCTGCCCGACGCCATCGTGGCTTGCGTCGGCGGCGGCTCCAATGCCATGGGCATCTTCTACCCGTTCCTTGCCGATGACGGGGTCGAGTTGATCGGCGTCGAGGCGGCCGGGCACGGCATTGCCTCTGGCCAGCACGCCGCGACCTTGGTCGCCGGCCGGGTCGGGGTGCTGCACGGCTCGATGTCGTACCTACTTCAGGACGACGCTGGCCAGGTGATCGAGGCCCATTCCATCTCGGCCGGGCTCGACTATCCCGGCGTCGGTCCCGAGCACGCCCACCTCAAAGACTCCGGCCGCGCATCGTATGTCGCGATCACCGACGCCGAGGCCCTGGATGGCCTCCAATTGCTCTGCCGGACGGAAGGTATCATCCCCGCCTTGGAGACGGCCCACGCCGTGGCCCACGCCGTCCGCATCGCGGCGGAGCGGCCGTCCGACCAGTCCGTCGTGATCTGCCTCTCCGGCCGGGGCGACAAGGACCTGTACACCGTGATAGACGCCCTCGGCATGAACCGATGACGGCGACATCCACACTGCCCGAGACGGTCGATCGGCACGTCTCTCCCGAGCCAAGTCGCATCGCCGCCGCCTTCGCGGCCGCCCGGGCGGAAGGGCGAACCGCACTGATCCCTTTCCTGACCGGGGGCTTCCCCGACATGGCGACCGTCGAGGCAACGGTCCCGGCCCTGGTCCGGGGCGGTGCCGACCTGGTGGAGATCGGCGTCCCCTTCTCCGATCCGCTGGCCGACGGCTCCACCGTCCAGCGGACGAGTCAGGCCGCCTTGCTCAACGGTACCCGCTTCGTCGACTGTCTCGACCTCGTCAGTCGCCTCCGCCGAGACCAGAGGCTCACCGTGCCGATGATCCTCATGGGCTACTACAACCCGCTCCTCCAATACGGCCTGGAACGGGCCGCCGCCGACGCCGCCGACGCGGGCGTCGATGGCTTCATCGTGCCCGACCTGCCGGCCGAGGAGAGCGACGAGTTCCTCGCCGCGTGTCGGACGCATGGACGAGACTTGATCTTCCTGGTCGCCCCGACGAGCACCGACGCCCGCCTCGCCGAGGTCGGCCGCCGGGCCAGCGGCTTCGTGTACTGCGTTTCGATCACCGGCGTCACCGGCGCACGTACCGACCTGGCCGACGACCTTCCCGAGTACCTGGGGCGAGTCCGGGCAGCCAGCGACCTCCCCCGCGCCGTCGGGTTCGGCATCTCCACCCCCGATCACGTCGAATCCGTCGGTCGCCACGCGGAGGGCGCCGTGGTCGCCAGCGCCCTCCTCAACCACTTGGCGGACCTGGCGCCCGCCGACCAACCCGCCGCCGCCGAGGCATTCGTCCGCTCGCTGCGCCGCTAGGACATGCTCCAGGTCGGCTTGGAGCGGGCCCTGACGGATGGTATCCCCGGGCTGCGCGGGGCCCGGGTCGGCCTGGTCACGAACCACTCTGGGTTGGACCGCGCATCCCGTCCCGGGCCGGACCTGTTGGCCCGATCCGACACTGTCGACCTGGTTGCCCTGTTCGCCCCCGAACACGGGCTGCGCGGTCGTTCGGAAGCGGGAGAACCGATTACGAGCGGATTCGACCCGACGACCGGCTTACCGGTCCATAGCCTCTATGGAACGCGACGCGAGCCGGATCTGGACCACCTCCGGGACCTCGATGCACTGGTCTTCGACATCCAGGACATCGGCGTCCGCTACGCGACCTACGCCTCGACACTGGTCGGGTGCATGCGGTCCTGCGCCGCGGCCGGACTACCGCTGGTCGTCCTCGACCGGCCAAACCCGTTCGGCGGTCTGCGCATCACCGGAAACATCCCCGCGCCGGACGCGATGTCGTTCGTGGCCGCGATCCCGACGCCCATCCTGCACGGCATGACGATCGCCGAGATCGCCCGCTGCTGCCGCGACCGGTTTGGGCTCGACCTCGACCTGCGGGTGGTGCCGATGACGGGTTGGGACCGCGCCGGCACCGTCCGGGACACGGGCTGGCCATGGGTGGCACCATCCCCGAACCTCAGGACGCCGGAGGCCCTGGCCCTCTATCCCGGCACCTGTCTGATCGAGGCCACCACCCTATCGGAGGGGCGCGGCACGGCGACGCCATTCGAGGTCGTGGGCGCGCCGTGGGTCGACTCGGCCACCCTCGTCCGGGAACTCTCCGCAGTGACGGTCGCAGGCGTCGTGTTCGCGGAATCGCGGTTCATTCCATCGTCCGGGAAGCATGCCGGAACCCAGTGCGGTGGAGTCATGATCCGCGCGACCGGGTCGGACCCGCCGGACGTCGTCTTGATCGGTCTCCACCTCCTCGCGGTGGGTCGCCGGCTGTGGCCGGAGGAGACACTGTGGGTCGACGGGGAAGACGGACGCCCGTGGATCGACGCCCTCTGTGCCGGCGATCACGTTCGCATCGCTCTGGACGCGATGGTCGCGCCCGGTGACATCGTCGCTGGATGGGACGGTGACGAACGCCGGTTCGCGGACGCTCGACAGCCATGGCTCCTCTACGCATGAAGAGAAACGGCACCAGCATCACCGTCCCGACCCGGCGAAGTACGATAAGATTGCTGGGCCACGCAGACCGGAGGCGCTCCATACCCGCGACAGGAGCGCTCTAGAGCCTGAACGACGACGAGACCCCCACGGAGAGCCACGCATGACCGCGGTCCACCGCCCCATCGCCTGTCGCGGCATCCGCGGCGCGACGACCTCACCGACCAACACGTCAGAGGATATCCTCGAGGTCACGACCGAGATGATCCGGGTCCTGACCAGGCTCAACGATCTGGTGCCCGAGGACATCGCCAGCGTAATCTTCACCACCACGCCGGATCTGACCGCCACCTTCCC
>CADCWH010000055.1 GCA_902806395.1 uncultured Thermomicrobiales bacterium
CCAGGCCCTCTCATCCGAACTCTTCCGCTCCGACCGCCTGAGCCTGGCGCTGGTCAGCCCGCTGTCCGAGACCGAGCCGTACGAGAAACTGCTGACGACGCTGTAGACGGGAGTCGGCAGACGACAGACGGAAGAATGAGCGGCAGCCAGACCGCGGTGCTCCGGAACGTGGTCTCGTATGTTTGGGGTGACGCCCCCGTGTCGAGTGAGGACACGGGGGCGTCGCCTTGTCGGCGGTGGGGACGGCCGTGGGGAGAGGGCCATTGATACCGGCCGATTTAGGACGGCGGCGCCACCCGCCGTCCCCTGATCGGTATGGCCCGAACGGGTATCCGTGCCCTACAGTGGGAAGACATGCAGGCACGCGGATCGTCCGTCCGTGAAGACGTTTGGGACAGAGGATCAGCCACCGTAGACGCCGTCATCACGCCGTTGTGCGTCCCCCCGCATGAGGGAATCCCATGGTCGATCTCTTGGGTGAGACGAACGCCGCACCGCCCGCGCTGCCATCACCGGCGGTGCGGGCCGAGGATCTCGGGATCGGGATCCTCTTCGAGGTGATCCGTGACGCGGCCATCGTCGGGGATGCGACCACCGGGCATATCGTCTTGTGGAATCCCGCGGCGGAGCGACTGTTTGGGTACCGGGCTGACGAAGCGATCGGGCAATCCCTGGAAATTCTCGTTCCCGGCGCATTGAGGGAGCGTCACCGGACGGGTCTCGCGGCGTTCGCCAGAACTGGCCGAGGGCCGCTCGTCGATGGTGACGAGCCCGCCGTGTTGCCGACCTCGCACAGGGACGGCGGCGAGATGACCGTCGAACTGAGCCTGACCCCGCTGTCTGTCCCCGAGCGGCCCTCGCTCGCGGCACATCGGTACGTCCTCGCACTGATTCGGGATGCCACCGCGCGCGAGCGGCTCGCTGCGGAGCGAGAGGTGGTGTACGCGGCCGCCCAGGCCGCCGCGGATCGCCTCGGGAAACTCGTCGATCTCAAGGCCGGCTTCACGGCGATGGCCGCCCACGAACTGGGGACACCCGTGGCCACGATCCGTGGTCTGGTCGACATCCTCGCCGCCGGCGATCTGGCCGAGCCCGAGCAGGCCGCGCTCCTGGCGGCCATCCGCTCCGAGACCGATCTCGTCCACCGCCTCGTGGCTGATGTCGAGGCCGCCGCCGCGGTCGAACGCGACGACTTTGGTCTGCAGCCCCACCCCGTGCCCGTGGCCCTGATGCTGGCCGAACTCGCGGCCTTCGCCCAAACGCTCCCCGGCGACCATCCCATCCGGGAATCGGTCGACGAGTCGGTGATGATGACCCGGGTGTTCGCCGACCCACAACGCATCGGGCAAGTCCTGCGCAATCTGCTCGGCAATGCCTCCAAGCACACGCCACCCGGCACGACGATCGAATTGCGCGTGCGGGAAGACGGGGCACGGGTCCGGATCGACGTGGCCGACGAGGGGCAGGGCATCCCCGCCGGTGACCTTGAACGCATCTTCACGAAGTTCGGCCGGGGTCGTGATGCCGAGGGACGCAGGACGCCGGGTGTCGGCCTCGGTCTCTACCTGTCGCGCCGGATCATCGAAGCCCACGGGTCAGAACTGACCGTCACGACTCGGCCGGGCGAGGGGACGACCTTCGGCTTCCACCTGGAGATAGCGGCGTGAGCGAGCGTCCGATCCGGGTCCTCCTGGTCGAGGATCACACGTCGTTCCGCCAGGCGCTGGCCCTCATGCTCGGCCGCGAGCCGGATCTGACCATCGTCGGCCAGGCGGGCACCGTGGCGGAAGCCCGGTCGCTGCTGACCGGCGTCGACATGGCCGTGTTCGACCTGGACCTCCCCGATGGGAACGGGGCAGATCTGATCCGGGAACTCCACATCGCTAGTCCCAGGGCCCAGGTCCTGGTCCTGACCGCCAGTGCCGGGCGTCGTGACCTGGCCCGGGCGGTGGCCGCCGGCGCCGGGGGCGTGCTCCACAAGTCGGCGCCGATCGCGGAGATCGTCGCGTCCCTGCGGCGCCTCTGGGCCGGGGAACCGCTCCACGCCCCGCACGAGCTGGTGGCCCTGCTCCGGGAGGTGGGCGAGGAGCAGGCCCGGGACCGCGCCGTGCGCGATGCGTTCACCCGGCTGACGCCGCGCGAGCACCAGGTCCTGGTGGCGCTGGCGACGGGCTTGGGGGACAAAGAGATCGCCACACACCTGGGAGTCCGCCAGGAAACCGTCAAGACCCATATGGCCAACGTCTTCGCCAAGCTCGGGGTCGAGTCGCGGATGCAGGCCCTGATCGCGGCGGTGCGCCATGGCGTCGTCCGGCTCGACGAATCGTAAACGGGTCCTGGGCGGGTGCTCCCGGTGTCGCTCGACCGCCCGATCACGCCCTCCCCCGTTTTCGGGATACCACCGGGGTCGGCGGGGCGATAGGCTGGTGGCACGTCAGGACCGTCCGATCGGCGGACACCCGCGTCCCGTGCCGGCCCATACCCCGAAGGCTCGTCCCATGACTACGACCAACGCCACCGTGTTGTTCACCAACGAGCCGCGGGCCTACCGCGAGACGCTCGCGCTGGCGGTCGCCGCGACGCACCCCCACCTGGATGCCCTGGCCTTCGAGCCCGCGGACCTGGAGCGGGAGATGGCCACCCGTCACCCGGTCCTGGTCGTCAGTAGCGAGCCGGGCGCCCTGGCGAGCGTGGGCGCTCCCAGCTGGGTGCTGCTCTATCGCGACGGTGCCCGGATGGTCGTGGTCCGGATCGACGGGGAGGAGTCGGTCCGCTCCGACCTCGACCTCGACGGCCTCCTGGCCCTGGTGGACCAGGTCGTCCCCGCCCCGGTCCCCCCACCTTCTCCCCCATTTTCGCTAGGAAAATCTCCCTCATTTGTATGAGGGCACCGGGACCCAGGACTCCTATAGTCGATGCACACGGGTCCCAGCGTGGGCGATGCGTGGTGTGCTTTGGCCTAGAGGAGTTCTCCCGATGCGCATGTCGTCCCTGGTCCGCATGATGATCGCTACTCTGATCGCTCTTGGGCTCGTCCAGGCCGCGTTCCCCGCCGGACCGGCGAGGGCGCAGGCTGCTGGGGATGTGCAGGTTTTCGTCCTGAGCACGAATGGTTCTCACGAGGTCGTGGGCAGAACGGTGATCGTGACGGGCGAAGCACGAGAGGACCCCGAATCGGGTGAACC
>CADCWH010000056.1 GCA_902806395.1 uncultured Thermomicrobiales bacterium
GACCTCACCCTCGACCGCTGGGTCGAGGACGCCGACCTGCTGCGAGCTCACCTGGGGGTCGAAAGGGTCGCCGTCCTGGGCCACTCGTTCGGCGCCTGCATCGGGATGGAATACGCCCTACGCTACCCAGATCGGGTCAGCCACCTGATGATCGTGGAATCCGCGCCCGCCCTCGACTATTGGGACGAGGTCGATGCCATCATCGCGAATCGGGAGCTCTCGCCGGACACCCGCGCGGCATGGCAGACGATGCCGACGGACGACGCCGGCCTCGGCGCATGGCTGGGAGGCGTTGCCCCGCTCTATGTCCACCCCGATTCCGACCCCGAGATCCTGGCCCCCTTACTGGGCGACACCCGATTCGATCACGCGGCCTGGGCACGCAGCGTGGAAGTGTTCAACGGAGCGTTCAACGTGTCCGACCGACTGGGTCAGATCACGGCACCGACGCTGGTCATCGTCGGCAGGGAGGACTTCATCTGCCCGCCTTCCCAGGCGGTCCGCATGCGCGACGGGATCCCGGGGGCGGAACTGGTCGTCTTTGAGCGGAGCGGGCATTTCCCGTTCGTCGAAGAACCCGACGCCTTCTTCGACACGGTGCGGGACTGGATGCACCGGGTCAATGAGTCGACTGGTCCCGATCCGGCAACCCGCGCCCATGGCTAGGCGATGAGAGATGGTCGGGACGTGCCAATCGATGCGTCGCGATCGGCCGTGGGTGACGGTACGAATCACTCCATTGTCGCCGTCCCCGCTCCCACAGGGTGGGGACCACAATCAATGGACAAGAACGGCTCATTCGTGCCCCCTCAGTCCTGACCCGTGGCATGGGTCGCACACCGTTCTGATCGCACCGCACTACGGGCCTTCCTCGCCCACATCGCCCTCGTATCGCTGACGGCCGTCACCACCGTCTGGTTTGCACCGTCACGGGCCTGGACACGACCGGACTTGGAAGGATGGGCCGACTGGATCGTCGCGCCGCTGGCGATCTGGGACGGCGGGTGGTACGCGGAGATCGCGGAGAGTGGCTACGGCGGTCGTCGGGAACGAGCCGCGTTTTGGCCCCTCTATCCCCTCCTGCTCCGTGGCGCGTCTTGGGTTTCCGGGGCGCGGGTCGAAGTCGCAGGCGTCATCCTGTCCAACCTGGCCCTACTCGTCGCGCTCGTCGCCCTCGGGCGGCTCGTTCGGGCCGACTATTCCACCAGCGTGGCGGACCGGTCAGTCTGGCTCGTCGCGATGCTGCCAAACGGGTTCGTCTTCTCGGCGGTCTACACGGAGTCGCTCTTCCTGGCCCTCAGTGTGACCGCGCTGTTGGCGGCACGGTCGGGGCGGTGGGGGATCGCCGCGGCTCTCGCCGCACTCGCCGCCGTGACCCGCAATACGGGCCTGCTGATCCTGATCCCCCTCACCGCGATGGCGATCGGACACGTCGGGTGGCGCCCCGGTCCCCTGCTCCGTCTGGCCTGGCCGCTGGCCCTGGTTCCCCTCGCCCCGGCCGCCTTCCTCTGGCACCTGAACGACCTTTGGGGAGACCCACTCCTACCCATGCGCGTCGGGGCGCATTGGGACCGTCACCCGGCCTGGCCCTGGCGATCGCTCTGGACGGGAACGCACACCGCGATGCGGGCCTATGGACGCTGGCTCGGCGGCCGGGCAGGCTGGCTCCCGAACCCGTCCGAGACGCCGCGCCTGATCGGCCTGCCGGCGGTCGCCGTCGCGATCGCCCTGCTGCCGCGAGCTTGGCAGCGACTCGGCTGGGGCTACATGGCCTACGCCGCCGCCAGCCTGCTGGTTCCGCTGGCCAGTCCAGCGGGCTATAACGGGTTCCTCTCGGTGCCCCGCTACCTGGTCCCCGTCTTCCCGCTCTGGGTCACCGCCGCGACGCTGCCGATCTCCCCCGGGCGCTGGAAGTTGCTCCTCGCGGGGTTAGCTCTCGGCCAGGCCGTCCTGTTCGCCCTGCACGCCTCGGGGTATTTCGTCGCCTGAAGGCGATCCCGCCCCCCATCGGGAGCAGGCACCCCGTCCGGTCGGTCACCAGGCCAGGTCAACTCTTACCCCGCGGAGTGGTCCCCGGAGGATCACAGGCCTAGGGCGATGCCCTCGGCGCGCGGGTCGGAGCCGCCGATCATCACCCCCGTCGAGGGGTCCCGGGCGATCACCTGCGTGGCGCCACCCCCGGCCCAGGGGCCCTGGACCCGGAGGTCGTGGCCCCGCTCCCGTAGCGCCGCGATGACGTCCTCCCCGGCCCGGTCCTCGATGCGCAGCTCATAGGGGTTGGGCAGGGTGCTGGGGTCCGTCCCCGGCCAACTGGTCCAGCGCGGCTGCTCGATCGCGGCCTGGACGTCCATCCCGCCGTCGACCAGGCCGGTGACCGTCTGCAGGTTCCACTGCGGCTGTCCGTCTCCGCCCGGTGTCCCCCCGACCAGCACCGGCGTGCCCTCCCCATCGGCGATCAGGAAGCAGTTCAGGGTGTGCATGTTCTTCTTGCCCGGGGCGAAGATGTTTGGGTGCCCCTCATCGAGGCTGAATCCCCGGCCGACCCGGTTATTGAGGACCACCCCGGTGTCGCCGGCGACCATCCCGGAGCCGAATGCGGCAGACACTGACTGGATCAGAGAGACCATCATCCCGTCCCGATCCACCACGCACAGGTAGGTCGTGTCTCCGTCGCGGTATTCCCCCGCCGGCACGTCGCTCGCCGCCCGCTCCCCGATCCGTGCCGCCCGCTCCTCCGCCCAGTCTTTGGAGAGTAGCGCCGCCATCGGGGTCGACACGAACGCCGGGTCGGCGGCGTAGGCGAGTCGGTCGGCGTAGGCCAACTTCTTCGCCTCGGCC
>CADCWH010000057.1 GCA_902806395.1 uncultured Thermomicrobiales bacterium
GAGTGCATCGCCGAGCGCGTCCATCGGGAGCCTCTCGCCAGGCCGATCGCTCCCCGCCGCGACGGGGTCGACCCTGGAACCGCATACCAACCTATCGGGACCGCCAAGCCACCCTCGAGCGACCTCCGGACCTTCAATGTCGTGCTAGCACGTTAGGTGCCGTGGGAGGGACGGCCGTTACGCCAGATTCCGGTCCGTCGCCATTGTGGGGTCGCCCAGCCATACGTTCCGGTCACCGGGGCCATTGACGGCTTGCGCACCGACCCACTGGCGGTCGCTAGGCCGCCCCCAGGACCAGGCTCGCATTGATGCCACCGAAGCCGAACGAGTTCTTGACGAGGTAGGGGATCTCGGCATCGCGTCCGCCGGGGGGCGTCACCACCAGGTCGCAGGCCGAGTCCTGGTCGGCCAGGTTGGCGGTGCCGGGCAGGTGGCCGTGGGTCATCGCCAGCACGCCGATCGCCGTCTCGATCGCCCCAGTCGCCCCCAGGGCATGACCATGGAGCCCCTTGGTGCCGCTCACCTCGACCCGGTCGGCATGGTCGCCCAAGGCCAGCCGGATCGCCCGGCACTCGGTCGGGTCGTTCAGCACGGTCGAGGAGGCGTGGGCGTAGACGTGGCCAATCTCGGTCGCCGGCAGCCCGGCGTCGGCGAGTGCGCCGGTGATGGCCCGGGCCGCTCTGGATCCGTCCGGCCGCGGGGCCGTCATGTGGTGTGCGTCGTTCGTCGTCGCGTAGCCGAGGATGCGTCCGTAGACCGTCGCCCCCCGGGCGCGGGCGTGGTCCTCGGCTTCCAGCACCAGCATCGTGCCGCCTTCGGCCATCACGAAGCCGTCTCGGCCCGCGTCGAATGGCCGACTGGCGGTGCAAGGGTCGTCATTGCGGGTACTGAGCACCCGGATCAGGGCGAACGCGCCGAAGGTCAGCGGTGCCAGCGGTGCCTCGATGCCCCCGGCGAGCATCGCGTCGACCTGACCGGAGCGGATCAGGCGGGCGGCTTCACCGATCGCGATCAGGCCGCTGGCGCAGGAGTTGGCGTTGGCGACCGAGGGCCCGTCGAGTCCCAGTTCGATCGCGACGTTGCTGGCCGAGGCTCCTCCGAACACCGAGAGGGCCAGCATCGGGCTGACCGCTCGGAGCCCCCCCTTGAGGTAGGCGAGGTGCTGTTCTTCGGCGAAGGCGACGCCACCCAGGGCCGACCCGGTGTAGATGCCCATCCCGGCCCGCTCGATCTCGCCGGGGGTCAACCCCGAGTCGGCGACCGCCATCTGCGAGCAGGCGAGGGCGAACTGGGAGAAGCGGTCCAGCCGGTGAGCCTTCTTCGGGTTCATGAAGTCCAGCGGCTCGAAATTGACCTCGGCGGCGATCCGGGCGCCGAAGGGGGAGGCATCGAAGGCCTGGATCGGGCCAACCGCCGAGACTCCCCGCCGGACACCGTCCCACAGCGCCTCGGCCCCGTTGCCGATCGGCGTGATCGGCCCGATCCCCGTGATCACCACGCCCCGCTCGTCGCGTTCTGCCTTGCCAGAGTCCCGCATTGTGTCCCTTCCCTCGTCACGTGCCTGGTTGGTGCCTGGCGCGCGGTCAAGACCCGGATGTCGAACCGTCTACCCGGCGTCCCAACGCTCGGCCTCGACCATGTCTTTGATCGTCTGCAATGTCTGGCCAGCGATGTAGCCGACGAACTGCGGCCCGATGACCCGGTCTGCGACCAGGCGGCCGATCGGCGTCGGCCCGATCAACGGCCAGGCCGGCACGAAATCGTGCCGGATCGTCACCAGCACCGCGTCCGGCGTAGGCACGAACGTCCAATCGACATCCATTCCCCGCGTCACGCCCCAGATGTGGTGATAGGAGATCACCGGGGTCGGCCCGCTCCGGTCGATGGTCTGGATCGCCCGCCACTTGACCGGGATACGGTCCCGCCGGGCCGCCATCTCGACGGTCTTGCGATCCCCCCCTCCTTCTAAGAGGGTGACCCACCGGTAGTGGGGGAGGATGTCGGGCCAGCGCTCGACATCTGCCGCCAGCTCGATGATCCGGTCGAGGTCGCCGCGCATCGCGACCGTGTTCTCGGTGTGCATCGCCCGGCCCTCCGGTCCCGCGGCCGATCCCGCTGCGGAATCATACCGCCCGGTCCCGCGGGGTGGTGGCGTCGCGTCACAATCGCCTCACTCGCCGGGGCGGCGACATCGGTCATGGACCCGTACTTTGGTCCTCCGCCCGATCTCAGGGTCGCAGCAGTCTGGCCAGGAATACGGGCGAGAGGGCGGGTGCGGCCGGCCCGATATTCCCGAGCACGCTGGCCAACTGCCGTCCGAGCGGCGCTCGCTCGTCCAGCCGCCGGGTCACATAGTCCATCAGGGGAGGTTGGTGGATGAAGCCCTGCACGATCCAGCAGACCGCCCCCTTGGCGGTGAACACCCGTCGCCGCGCGGCCCGGTACGGGGCCAGCGACGAGGCCGTGACCTCGCCGCGTCGCAGGGCGGCGCTGGCGACCGGGGCGGCCAGTTCGGCGGCCCGCAGCGCGGCATAGATGCCCTCGCCGGTGAACGGGTCGAGGAAGTAGGCGGCGTCACCGACCAGCAGATAGCCATCCCCGGCCACCCGCGTCGCCCGGTGAGCCATCGGCCCCACGCCCCGGACCGTCCCCTCGATCCGTCCGCCCCGCAGGCGTTCGGCCATGCCGGGCAGGCTCGCGATGCCCGCGTCGAAGTAGTCCCGCATCCCGCCTGTCCGTCCCGCCACGCGATCCGCGGGTGAGACGAACGCGACATTCGTCAGGCCGTCCTCCAGCGGTGCCAGACCGCCGTAGCCACCCCGGCCGACGTGCATCTCGCCGAACCGGTCCAATCCGGAGACGTCCCGGTAATGCGCGACGAGGCCGGTCTGGGCCAGCCATGGCACGGTGGCGTCGATGCCCAGGGACCGGGTCACGACCGAGTGCCGCCCGTCCGCCCCGATCACCAGACGGGCCCGGATCGTCTGCCGCGTCCCGCCGACCGTCACCTCGACGCCCCGGACTACACCTCCGTCGACCACCAGGCCGCGAACGTGCGCCCCCTCGGCCACTGTTGCCCCGGCGGCCATGGCCCGCCGCAGCAGCAGGTGGTCCAGACGGTAGCGGGAGAGTCCGAGCGCGGTCCGTCCCGTCTCGACCCCGTCGTAGTCGGCCAGGTATGACCTCCCGCCCGGGGCGTGGACCCGCATCGCGGCCATCCGGTGCGCCCCGAGGGCGTCGATCTCCGACATCACCCCGAGTCGTTCGAGGACGGCCACGCCCCCGGGGTTGACGTATTCCGAACACGCCTTATGACGCGGGAAGCGCGCCTTGTCGAGGATCAGGACCTCATGACCCAGGTCGGCCAACAATGCCGCCGTCGCGCTCCCCGCCGGCCCTCCACCGACCACGATCACCTCGACCGCTGCCGGGACGGCGGGGCCGGTGCCGCCCGGGACGGGTCGGACGCTACCCCTGGTCGAGTCTGTCTCGATCGGTGATGCCGGGAGGATCATCGGGCCGGCTCCGGACGATGCCAGACCGCCGTCATCCGGAAGAGCCATCGCCGCCGGACCGAGGCGTCGCCGAGACCGGCGTCTCGTAGCAAGCCACGGAGTTCCCCCGGGGTATAGGCCCGCAGCACCGACAGCGGCATGTCGTTCCGCGTCAGCCGGTTTCGCGTCGCGACGCGGGAAGAGAGCCAGGCCGCCACGTGTCCGGCGCGACTCCGGGTGATGTCGTTGAGGATGAACCCGGTCCGGGCCAGGCGGGCCATCTCACGAAGGACTTCGACCGCCGCATCCGGGGCGAAGTGGTGCAGGGCGAGGGCGCAGAGGACCACATCGACCGACCCGTCCGGCAGCGGTACCGACCGGGCGTCGTACGTGGCGAACCGGACCCCAGGCCAGGGCGCCAGGTGCATTCGGGCCTCGGCCAATATGGCTGGGGAGAGGTCGCTGGCGATCATCTCCACGTCCCGCCCGGTGCGGTCGGCCCAGCGCAGCACCGCGGCCGGGATGTCACCCGAGCCGGTCGCGAGGTCGAGGATCACGACTGGTTGACCGTCTGGGACGCGACCGGCCAAGTTCGGTAGGTCACGCATCGTGGCCCGTGTCCCGCCGGCGAGGCGGTTGACGCGGCGGATGTCGGCCAGATTGGCCGCGAGTTCCGTATCGTCGAGGTCGTCGCCATCGAGCAGTTCGTCCCGCTCGACGCGACCTGGCCACACCCAGCCTCGAATCCACCCCATTGGTGCGCCCGCCGCACTGGGTTCGGTGACGGCGGGTCGGATCCGGTCCACGGGGCATCCTCCGCGACGGGCGACGTCGCCGGGCCACACCGGAGGGGCCGGTGCCCAACCCACCATACGCCCGGGTCGGGACGGTGACAAGCGCGGGCGATACCGTCGGAAGGGGGCCGGGAACCGATCGCCGTGAGCGAGCCCGGACAATGGCCAGGCGACCGAACGGGCGGCCCGATGTCCGGCACCCCAAAACGCGCAGTTGACCATTTGTTCATAGTTTGACACGGCCCCAATGAGGTGTTTGGACACCCGCGGGCAGTACACTACGAGAGCCCAGGGACCCCGTCGGACCGACCGGCTCGCACACGCGAGCACGGCTTCGTCGCGACGCATCGACTAGCGCTTCCTACGGGCGGGGAAACGGTTTACGGGAGTGACGAGATGAACCAGTCCACGACGCTGACGGCCGGCCAAGAGACGGGTCGCTCGGCAGCGGGACATTCAGGTACGGATGGGATGGATGGGGTTCAGAGGATGGACCAGGGAAGCGCCACGGACGGGCGGGAGAAGCCGGACACTCGGCAGGCGCCCGACACGCGGGACGTGATGATCCAGGCCGAGCGGGTCGTCAAGAGCTACGACACCGGCACGTCCAAGTTGGTCGCCCTGCGCGGCCTCGACTTCGCCGTCCGGCGCGGCGAGATGGTCGCCGTGATGGGTCCCTCCGGATGTGGTAAGACCACCCTCCTCAACTGCCTCTCCGGCCTCGACGAGATCGACAGCGGGCGCATCCTGCTGGAGGGGACCGATCTGGCGAACCTCTCGGACGTGAAGCGGACCGACTATCGGGCCCGGCGGATGGGGTTCGTCTTCCAGGTCTACAACCTGTTGCCGGTCCTCAGCGCGGTCGAGAACGTCGAGCTGCCGCTCCTCGTCTCTGGCGTCAAGTCCAAGGCCGCTCGCGAGCGCGGCATGCGCGCCCTGCAGACCGTCGGTCTGGAGCGGTGGGCCAAGCACCGGCCCGCCGAACTCTCCGGCGGCCAGCGCCAGCGCGTGACCATCGCCCGCGCACTCGCCAACGACCCCGCCATCGTCTGGGCCGATGAGCCGACCGGCGCCCTCGACTCCAAGACCGCCACCGAGATCATGGACCTGATGCGAAATCTCAACGACACGGCCGGCCTGACCTACGTGATCGTGACCCACGACCCCGGGGTGGGTGCCCAGTGCGACCGGATCATCCACATGCGCGACGGCGAGATCGTCGGGGAGGAGCGCCCGGACGGCTCGGCCACCTCGACCGTCTCGACTCGGGTCGTCGGCACCCACGCCTAGACACTCGGTCACGAGAACGGCGACGGCCCCGGTCGGGGGAGACGCCGCGTGCCCTCCAATGGAAGGTTGATTCGCGATGGACGATATCTTCGGCCTCTCGGTCGGGACCATCATGCAGGTCCTGATCATCTTGCTGGCAGTCTGCCTGGCGGCGGTCGCCTTCGTGGCGATCCGCAGGCCGGTCGTCTTCCGGATGGGGATGCGCAACATCCCGCGCCGTCGTGCCCAGACGGTGCTGATCGTCATCGGCCTGATGCTCTCGACCCTGATCATCGCGGCCGCTTTCGGGACGGGCGACACGATCGATCGCTCGGTGACCTCCGTCGCGCTCGAAGGGCTCGGTGAGTTCGACGAACTCATCGTCGTCAGCCAAGACGAGAACAATGAGGGCAGTGTCGAATCGGCCCTGAACGAGACCTTCGACGCGGCCGTCCTCGGACAGGTCGACGCCGGGCTCGGCGAAGACCCGAACGTGGACGGCATCCTGCCCGTCCTGTTGGAGACTCTGCCGGTCATCTCGGAGTCGTCCGGGCTGAGTGAGCCGACGACCTACCTCGTGGGCGTCGACCCGGCCCGGATCGACCAGTTCGGTGGGCTCCGGAGCCCCGACGGCGATCCGATCGACCTGGCAGCCACGGCCATCGACGAGGTGGTCATCAGCCAGAGCCTGGCCGAGGCGCTCGATGCCGAGGTGGGCATGACGCTGACGACCTTCTACGCGCAGCAGCCGATCCAGCTCCGCGTCGCGGCGATCGCTGAGGACTCGCCGCTGGCCGGCAACTACGACTCGGCCACGCCGGGTTGGGTCGTCCCCCTCGACCGACTCCAGGCCGCCACCCAACAGGAGGGTCGCCTGACGTTCATCGCGCTTTCCAACACCGGCGGTGTCGAGGGTGGTCTGGCGCTCAGCGACACGGTGACAGCGCGGGCCCGGGAAGTCGTCGCCGGGATGCCGCTCGGTGTCGACCCGTACAAGGACAGCCTGGTCGACTTCGCGAACGAATTCTCCTCCCTGTTCACGAGTTTGTTCCTGGTCTTGGGGCTATTCTCGGTCGCGGTCGGCATCCTGCTGATCGTGCTGATCTTCACGATGCTGGCCGCCGAGCGGCGGCCAGAGATGGGCATGGCCCGGGCCGTCGGCCAGCGGCGGGGGCAACTGATCCAGCAGTTCGTCGCCGAAGGCTCCGGCTATGCCCTCCTGGCTGGCCTGGTCGGCGCCGCCTTGGGCGTCCTCGCGACCTATGCCATCGCCCTGTCACTGGGGGCGCTGATCGGGGACGAGCTGGACATCGACCCCTATGTTTCCCCGCGCAGCCTAGTCGTCGCCTACTGCCTCGGCGTGGTGATCACCTTCATCGCCGTCGTTGGCTCGTCCTGGAAGATCAGCCGGTTGAACGTGGTCGCCGCGATCCGGGACCTGCCCGACGTGGCAACGGCCAAGCGCCGCAAGCGCACCTTGGTCTGGGCCGGACTGCTGCTGGTCGTGGGTGGCCTGCTGGCTTTCCTGGGTCAGACGGGTGACGTTGGACGGGGGTCCTTCTTCTGCGCCGGCATGCGCCTTATGCCGTTCCGCGTTGCCTTGTTCCTGTGGTACTTCGGTGCCCCGTCGCGGCCGGTCATGTCGGCGGTGGGCATCTACCTGCTCGTCCTGTGGTTCTTGCCGGCCAGCATCGCCACCCGCCTGTTCGGCGACCTCGGTGGCGACTTCGAGATGTTCTTCCTCTCCGGCGTCTTCATGGTCGCCGGGGCCACCCTGGTGATCGTCCAGAACCTCGATGTCCTGCTGCGGGCCGTCAGTTCGCTGGGTGGGGTGTTCCAATCCAAGCTCCCCGCGATCCGCACCGCGATCGCGTACCCCGGCGCGGCCAAGGGCCGGACCGGGATGCTGATCGCGATGTTCAGCTTGATCGTCTTCTCCCTGATCACCTTCGC
>CADCWH010000058.1 GCA_902806395.1 uncultured Thermomicrobiales bacterium
CGATCGGCGCCGAGGTGGGACGGCGGGGTCTCGACCTGGCGAGCGACCTGCTGCCGGTCGCCCCGGCGGCCCACTACGCGATGGGCGGCGTGGTGGCGAGCGTCACAGGGGAGACGAGCCTGGCCGGCCTGCTGGCCCTGGGCGAAATTTCGTGTACTGGGGTCCACGGCGCGAACCGGCTGGCGAGCAACTCGCTGCTTGAAGGGCTCGTCTTCGGCCTGGCCGCCGCGGACCACCTCTCGGACACCGGTATGGCATTAGAGATGGCGCCATATAGGGCGCCGGATGATGTCGCAGGGCCGGCGTCCGTGGACGGAAGGGCGCAGCTGGAGTCGGTCCGGCGGGACATCCAGCGGACGATGAGCCGCAACGTCGCGGTGGTACGGGACCAGACAGGGCTGGACCAAGCCATCGGGCAACTTGCCGACCTCGGCGCAGCCCTGCCATCTGCCACCGGGAGGGAGGTCGCCGAGGTCGCGAACATGGTGCTGGTCGCACGTGTCATCACCATGTCGGCGGTGGCGCGGCAGGAGAGCCGGGGCGGCCACTTCCGAGCGGATTACCCGTCCCTCGACCCGGCCCTCGACGGGCGTCACCTGATCCGGACCGGCCCTGGCGCGGGTGAGTGGCGGTTTGGTTCGCTCGCGGACGCTCTCTCGCCGCTCGCAAAGGTATAGAGGTATCAGGATAGGGACCATTCGGGCGATCGGACGCCTCGAACCTTGGATGGTCGCCAACCAGCGTTCAGGAATTGCCGAGCCACTGCCCCTGACCATCAGCATACGATCGAGCCGACGGTTCCGAGACGGACGACATCGTGGGGCCACCACGATGTCGTCCGACGGGTTGCATGTCGTCCACTTGTGGCATCAGTGTCGGACGGTTGGTCCGCGCATGACGGGGGCTTTATTGGCCACCATTGGGGCGTCACGGGGCATGACCGAAATGTCCAGACATGTCCCGCGTCGCGCACTCTCCCGGGTCAGGCCCATTCGAGGCCGAGGTACATGCCGAAGAAGCTGCCCTCGTCGGCGGCTTCGGAGACTCGCTTCGAGAGGGGTTTGCCGATGCCGTGACCGGCCTCCGACTCGGCCCGGAGCAGGATCGGGCGATCTCCGCCGCCCGCGCTGGCGTGCTGGAGGAGGGCGGTCATCTTCCGAGCGTGGAGGGGATCGACCCGGGTGTCCTGCTCCGCGGTCGTGATCAGGGTCGGGGGGTATGCCGTGCCGTCCTCGACGTGGTGGTAGGGGGAGTAGGCATGGAGCCAGCGGAAGGCGTCTTCGTCGTCGGCGGAGCCGTATTCGGGGACCCAGAGCTTGGCGATCCGGAAGTGGTGGTAGCGGACCATATCGAGCAGGGGGACGCCGCAGAAGACGGCGCCGAAGAGGTCAGGGCGTTGGGTCATCGCGGCGCCCACGAGGAGGCCGCCGTTGCTACCACCCCGGATGCCGAGTCTGGCGGGGGAGGTGTATCCCTCGGCCAACAGCCACTCGGCTGCGGCGATGAAGTCATCGAACACGTTCTGCTTGTGTTCGCGCATCCCGGCCCGGTGCCAGTCCTCGCCGTACTCGCCGCCGCCCCGCAGGTTGGGGATGGCGACGATTCCGCCCCGCTCCAGCCAGGCGGGCAAGTAGGGTCGGTAGTCCGGCGTCTTGCTAATGTTGAACCCGCCGTAGCCTGCCAGGATCGTCGGTGCAGTGCCGTCGAGGGGGGTGTCCTGGCGCCGGAGCAAGAACATCGTGATCGGAGTGCCGTCTTTCGAGGGATAGCGGCCCTGTTCCACCGAGATCGTCGCGGGGTCGAAACCGGCGGCGGGCGGAAGAGGTGAGATCGGCAGTCGGGCCCCCGTCAAGAGGTCGACCACGAAGGCGCACTGCGGTTGGACGAAGCTCGTGTAGCCGATGGCAACGCGTGGGTGCCCGGCGTGGCCGTCCAAGCTGGTGACGGTGCCGAGGCCAGGTAACGGGAAGTCACGGACGTGAGAGCCGTCCATCCGGTAGACGCGGAGGCGGGAGGTGGCCGACTCCATCTCGTGGGTGACGATCACGTCGCCCGCGAGGACGAAGTGGTCGAGGACGGCATCCGCGGACTCGGGAACGATCGTTTCCCAGTTGCTCGGCTCGGGTGCGGTCGGGTCGACGGAGACGACCCGGTAGTTCGGGGCCTCCCAGTTGGTGAGGAGGAAGAAGCGGTCACCGTCGAAGGTCGGGTTCAAGAAGAGCGCGTCGACGCCCTCGACCACGGGGACGAAGGGCTCGTCGCGCCAGGTCTGGTCGTGGAGGTAGACCTCGGTCCGGGCCCAGCCCTGGGAGGCCGTGACGACCAGCCAGCGGCCATCGTCAGAGAGGGTGAGACCCAGCATGTCCTGGGGGGAGCGGCCCTCGCCGAAGACCTTTCGGTCGCTGGCGGTGTCCTCACCGAGGCGGTGGAAGAAGGCGTGGCGGTTGTAGTTCTCCTCCCCAGGCGGGACATCACCGGGGGTGGGGTAGCGGGTGTAGAAGAAGCCGGAGGCGTCCGGTAGCCAGGCCAAGCTGGTGTAGCGGGTCCGCTCGATCGCCTCGGACAGGTCGGCGCCGGTGCCAACGTCGATGACGCGCAGGGTGCTCCACTCGTCACCGTTGCGGGACGTCCCGTAGGCGAGGAGGTGTCCGTCCGGTGAGGGGTACCACCAATCGAGGGCGGTGAGGCCGTCGCCGCCGACCTTGGTCGGGTCGACCAGGGCCCGCTCGTCGCCAGTCGGTCCTTCCCGGGTGTAGAGGATGGGCTGGTCTTGGTCGCCCTCGCGCTTGAGATAGAAGAGGCGGTCACCACGAAGTTCGGGCGACGAGACGGTGCCGACGGCGAGCAGGTCGCGCAGGCGCGCCTCCAGGGCTGGCCGGCCCGGGGCGGCACCGAGGACGGCGGCGGTGCGGGCGTTCTGGGCGTCGGTCCAGACCCGCGTCTCAGGGCTCTGGCCGTCTTCGAGCCAGCGGTAGGGGTCACGGATCTCGACGCCGTGGAGGGTGTCGACGACCTCTTCGCGGCGGGTCTCGACGGTGGGCGGGATGGGCACGGACGTGACGGGCGTGGACATCTGGTGGTGTCTCCCTGCTGATCGAGACCGGGCGGCCACGATGCCGTCCATGATACCGGGTAGGGAACAGGCTGCGTGCTAGGATCGGTCCATCGGGGCGGCCCGCACGTACGGTGCGGGGGCGTGGGGGCAACGACTGGAGATATCCGGTGAGCGGTCTCGATAGGATCCTAGCCCGGTCCGCGCTGGCGCGGGGCTTCGTCAGCGACCCGCTTTGGGGGGACGACGCGGCCCGGCTCGGCCTGCGCCGGGTTGCGGCGTTGCTGGACCGGCTCGGGGTCCCGCAGCGGGCATATCCGATCATCCACGTCGCGGGGAGCAAGGGGAAGGGGTCGACCTGCGCGATCCTGGCGACCACGCTCGGCGCGGCTGGACACCAGGTCGGTCTGGTGACGTCGCCGCACCTCCACACATTCCGGGAGCGGATCGCGGTGGGCGGAGAGAAGATCGCGCCAGACGCGTTCGACGCGCTGGCGACTCGGGTCGATGGGGTGGCCGAAGCCCTGGAGCGCGAGGAGCCCGATCTGGGTCGGGTGACGGCGTTGGAGCTGTTGCTCGCGATGGCGCTGGTCCACTTCGCCGACCGCGCGTGCGACGTGGTGGTGGTCGAGACCGGGATGGGCGGCGCGCTGGACTCGACCAACGTCGTGACGCCGGTGATGAGCGTGATCGGTCCGATCGAACTGGAGCACACGGCGATCTTGGGTTCGACGCTGGCCGAGGTTGCCGCGAACAAGGCGGGGATCATCAAGCCGGGAGCGCCGGTCGCCGTCGCGGCACAGACGGACGAGGCCCTGGCAGTGATCGCGGCTCGGGCGGCCGAAGTCGGCAGCCCCGTCTCGCTCTCGGGGCGGGATTGGCGGTGGACTGGGACATGGCGGGACTTCGTGGCGGAGGGGCCGTGGGGCCGGTATGAGGGTCTGCAGTGTGGGTTGGCCGGCGACCATCAGATGGCGAATGCCTGCCTAGCGATGGCCGCCGCGGCGTCACTCCCGCCGCTGCTCCGGCCCGGTGAACGCGCCGTCCGGGAGGGTTTATCTACGGTCCGAGTCATGGGGCGGTTCGAGCGGACCGCGTGGCACGGGCGACAGCTCGTCCTCGACGGTGCCCACACGGCCGGGTCCGCGCGGGCGCTCGCGGCGACGTTGCGGGACGTGTTCCCGGGGGCTCCGGCGACGATGGTGATCGGGATGGCGGATGACAAGGAAGTCCGGGGTATCGCGGAGGCGCTGGCGCCCGGGGCGGGGCGGGTCATCGCGACGCGGTCGGCTTCGGCCAGGGCGATGGATGAGGCGGTGATCGACGCAGCTTTCGGTGACCGGTCGGTACCTGTGACACGGGCCAGGACGGTCGCGGACGCCCTCCAGCTCTCAGTCGGGAACCCTGAGCCAGGAACGGGGGCCGATGCCGGCCGTGATGGCGATGGCCCGGTGGTCGTCACCGGATCGCTGGCGACGGTCGCCGAGGCCCGGGTGGTGTTGGGCTTGCCGGGGTCGGAGGAATCAGACCCGTGAGGGTGTGAGGGCGAATGCGGGGGGTGTCTCGCGTGATACGGGGGTCCGCCCGGGGCGCACGTACCTCGGAAGTGAAACCGGATCGGGCTGGCGAACGTAGAGAAGAGTGGCACCGTGGCAAGGACCGATTGCCCGGGATTGGGCGAGAGGACCTGAATGTCGGTGGCGATGGCGGCCAAGGGTGAACCGAACCTCGTCGAGATGGCGGACGCCGATCTGATCGGTCGTGCCGCCGGCGGCGATGCGCGGGCGCTGGAGGTCTTGTACGAGCGGTACTCGCGCGTCGTGTACTCGTTCGCGCTGCGGATCGTGGCCGACCCGCAGATGGCGGAAGAGCTCTTGCAGGAGGTCTTCTTCCGGGCATGGCAGCAGGGGGGGGCGTATTCGGCCAGCCGGGGGTCCTTCGTGACCTGGCTGCTGAGCATCACCCACAACATGGCGATCGACGAGGTCCGCAAACGTCGCCGCCGGCCCCAGCGAGCCGACAGCGAGGACCCTGAGGCGGTCTTGGCGGCTGTGCCGGATCTGGGTCTCTCGGTTGAGGACGAGGTCTGGCTAGGGACCCTGCGCGACACGATCGCCGGGGCGCTGGACAGCTTGCCGCCGAGCCAGCGAGTCGCGATCGAGATGGCCTACTTCAAGGGATTGACGCAACGCGAGATCGCCGAACAACTCGGGGAACCGCTCGGGACGATCAAGACGCGGATGCGACTTGGCATCCAAAAGTTACGTGACCAACTCGAGGGTCACGAGGTGGGGATGGCGTGAGCGACGACACCGCGAAGGCGCGACCGGGCCAGGGTCAGGTTCGCCGGAAGCAGTACCGTCTGGCGACATTGGCCAGCGGGGACGGGCACGTCGACGACCTGGTAGCCGGGCATGCGCTCGGCGCATTGGATGCTGACGAGACGGCGCGGCTGGAAGCGCACGTCGTGACCTGTGACGCCTGCGCCCGGGATGTCGAGGAAGCGTGCCGCACGACGGCGCTGCTCGCCCTTACCGCGCCGCCGGCGATCCCGCCCCCCGACGTGAAGGTGGCCCTCTTTGCCCGGATCGCCCAGTCGCAGGCCCAGGCGACGGTCCAGCCCACGATGACCGCATCGTCCGCTCCCGTGCGGCCGGCACTGGCGAGGACCTGGTCCGCCCCGATCACCACTCCGATGCTGCCGGCCTCGCGACCGGTCGTGGTGGCCGCCTCCCCGGCGCGGGGATTCGTGCCACCCCGTGCCTCGGCTCGGCGTGCCCGGACCATCTCGGCCGGGATCACCGGCACGTTGGTCGTTGCCGTCGGCTTGCTCAGCATGTGGTCGATGATCCTGCGCGACAATGCCGAGACCCAGGCAGACCAGATCGACGACCTCCGCACCCAATTGTCGGAGGGTGGCTTCACTCCCCTCGGCGGCACGACGGGTGGTGATGGGTGGACGACCTCGCCGACCGGTGAGGTGGCCAGCGGTCGTGGCTGGGTGATCAATCAGCCCGAGTCGGACCAGGGGCCACTGCTGGTCGTCAGCGGCATCGCTGACCAGGGTGATGACGTGGACTACGATGTCTACGCGGTCCGTGATTCGGGTGGGTTTGTCGCGGCCGGTGATCTCCGGGTCGAACCCTCAGGCAACGGGACGACGACGATGGAGCTCGCGTGGGGGACCGAATACACCGAACTGTGCATCGCGGCTCACGGTGTCGATCCGGCCCAGGGGTGTCAGGTGCTACGGTCGACCTCGACCGGGGTATCGGCCACCGCGGTCGCAGCCCCCTAGCGGTACGGTCTGACCCTCCAACTCGACGTATCGCCGCGCGGCCCGGGGCTCCTACCCCGGGCCGTCGCCATTGCGCCGGCCACTGTGCGCCGGTATAGTGCCGGGACGAGACACCGCTGGAGCCGTACCCGACGCGGCGCTAGGCCTTGACCGAACCGTACCCGTGGACGGAGGGGACGCACGCGTGGAACAGATCCAAGGAACCGGGGTCGCGGTGGTCCCCGGTCGCGTCGTGCCCGCGCGGGAGTC
>CADCWH010000059.1 GCA_902806395.1 uncultured Thermomicrobiales bacterium
CACCACGACCGTGGAGAGGCCCTCCGAGGCCCCGTAGACGGCCGCCGACAGCCCTGCCGGCCCGGCCCCCACCACGACGAGGTCGGCGGGGGAACCCTGGGGGACGGCCAGATCCAGCCCGACGGCCTCGGCCAGCTCAAGGGTGCTTGGGTCGCACAAGATGTGCTGACCGCGGACGATGGCCCAAATCTCGCCATCGGGGCCGGCGCCGAACTGCTGGAGGAGGTCGGTGGCTTCCGGGTCGGTTGGGACCAGGCAGCGATAGGGGATGCGGTTGCGGTCGGCGAATGTCTCTAGTCGTTCGAGGCCGTTCGAGGTCGCGGACCCGATCAGGGTCAGGGTGGCCGCCGCCGAGCTCATCAGGAGCTGGCGTCGGGCGGCGAAGGCCTCGATCAATACGTCACCAAGCGAGGGAACGCTAGCGATGACGCTGCGGACCGCGTCAGGCGGCACCAGCAGCACCTCGCCTGCCTCGCGGACGACGCAGGCGGCGAACATCGTCTGCCCGGTCAGCAGGCCGAGCTCGCCGTCAAACTGCCCTGGACCGCTGGTGGCGACGAGCCGTTCACCGCCGTCTGAACGATCGACGATCTCGGTGCGTCCCGACAGGACGACGACGAGCGGGTAGTCCGCGTCGCCGACCTCGAAGAGCACGTCGCCCCGCTCCGTAAGCCGGACCGCGCCGAACCGCCGCAGTATCCCAAGATTCCCAGCGGACAGGACGGGTTGCTCCCGCCGCCTCAGGTCCTCGATGTTCATGACCCTGACCGGTCCTTTCCCGTGCGGTCGTCCGAAACGACGACGCCGACTCGGTTCGGTGGGCGAAAGGGAAAACCAGCGGTCCACGCGAGCGCGGTCGCCGGCCCGCCGCGTAGCCCGCTCCGAAGATCGGGAGCTGGCTGCCGGCAGGGACTGCGGTTCGCTCATGGGGACCGTGCTGGTGCGCGGCGGACCCACCGCCGCGCACCAAGTTGGACGGGTTTGCCCGGGTTGCCGATTGCCTACGGCGTCGGCGTTCCCTGGTCGTTGGTCGGGATGATCGCCGGCTGGTCGGCCTCCAGGAGCCGCGCGTTGACGACGACGGTCGGGTACTCCGCCACCCCCCGCGCGGTGTGGGCCGTGAATGCTTCGTAGACCAGGGCGTCGCCCGGAACGAGGAGGACTTCCGTACCCGGCTCGGTCACCTCCTCGATCTCGCCCGAGGCACGGGTGACCGTCCCGGCGCCCCGCAGGAGGGTCCAACCGAAGGCACCCGACTCGACGTGGACGACGGTCATGCCGGGGTGGACGTGGGCCGGCCCGATGCCACCCGGCATGAGGGTGAGGCGGGAGAGGGCGAGGCGCTGCCCAGGGGCGGCGCCGGGCATCCCCGCGCTGAGGGTCTGGGTGATCACGCCCGGGGCGATCAGCACGACCGTCGGCACCGATTCCTGGGCGGTGGGCGCGGCGGCCCGGGCCTGGGGAAGGCCGGATACGGACGCCCCCAGCGCCATGCCGGCGACGACGATGGTCGGGACCAGAAGTTTCGCTCGGTTCAGGATCATCGGTTCCTCCGATCTCGCGAACGACGACGAACGGATGGCGAACAAGGCGCACAACGGGTGCGATTGATGCTCCCGCAAGCCTTTCGCCACATCGCCGGGACCGATACCCCGGGATACTGACGTGAGCCCAATTGACTCGGGCTCGCTGGCCCCTGGCGTGTCGGACCGCCTGCACCCGTGCCGCTTCGGCGACGGTGGGGCGGGCCCTCGTACGTCTAGGAGGCCAGGAACTCCAGCAGGTCGGCGTTGAACCGCTCCTTGTGGGTGGCGGTCAGGCCGTGGGGCGCCCCCTCGTAGACCTTGAGGACCGAGCCCTCGACGATCTTGGACGAGCGCATGGCCGAGGCGGCGATCGGCACGATCTGGTCGTCGTCGCCGTGGACGATCAGGGTCGGCACGTCGAACCGCTTGAGGTCCTCGGTCAGGTCCGTCTCGGAGAAGACCTTGATGCAGTCGTACGCGCCCTTGAGGCCGGCCTGCATCGACCACAGCCAGAACATGTCCAGGATGCCCTGCGAGACCTGGGCGCCCGGCCGGTTGGCGCCGTAGAACGGCACGGCAAGGTCCCGGTAGTACTGGGAGCGGTCGCCGGCGACGCCGGCCCGGATGGCGTCGAAGGCTTCGATCGGGGTGCCCTCGGGGTTGGCCGCCGTCTTGAGCATCAGCGGCGAGATCGCGTCCACCAGCACCGCCTTGGCGACGCGGGAGGTGCCGTGGCGGCCGATGTAGCGGGTCACCTCGCCGCCGCCGGTGGAGTGCCCGACCAGGACGACGTCGCGCAGGTCGAGCGCCTCGATCAGCGCCGCCAGGTCGTCGGCGTAGGTGTCCATGTCGTTGCCGTCCCAGGGCTGGCCGGAGCGGCCGTGGCCGCGGCGGTCGTGGGCGACGGCGCGGTAGCCGTTGGCAGCCACCAGGAGGAGTTGGTCGTCCCAGGCGTCGGCGTTGAGCGGCCAGCCTTGGCTGAAGACGACCGGCTGGCCCGACCCCCAGTCCTTGTAGAAGATCCGGGTCCCGTCCTGAGTCGTGACCGCGTTCGCGCTCTCGTTGATGCGGGTGGAGGTGATCACGTTGTGTGCTCCCTTGCAGCGATGGGGCTGTCGACCTGGAACGACGACCTGGGCGATCGGCGGTGGACCTCGGTGGCCCGGGCCGCCCCGCCGATCAGGCCGCTTCGATCGCGCTCATGATCGCGTCGACCACGACCTGGGGCTTGGAGACCATGATCACGTGGGAGCCCTCGACCTCGGTGGTCGTGGCCCCGGCCCGTTCGGCCATCGAGCGGACCACGTCGCTGCCGGCGGCGTAGTCCCCGCTGGCGACCACGGCCCACGAGGGAAGGGTCTTCCAGGCAGCGGCGGTCGTCGGCTCGGCGAAGCAGGCCTGCGCGGCCGGGCGCTGGGTCGCCTGCATCACGGCGGTCTGATCGACGGGCACGTCGGCGGCGAACGCCTCGTGGAACTTCTCGGCGGAGATGGCGAACTCGACCGCCGTCTCCGCGCCCTGCCCGGTCGGGTACCGCAACTCGACCAGGGCGGTGGTCAGGACGCTGTCGCGGGAATCGCCCTCGATCTGGAGCAGGGTCTCGCCCACCTCCGGGGCGAAGGCGGCGACGTAGACCAGCCCGACGACGTTATCGGCGTTGGCGGCGGCGTTGGTGATCACGGCGCCGCCGTAGGAGTGGCCGACGGCAACGACCGGGCCGGGGATCTGCGAAATCGCGCTGGCGATATACGCCGAGTCGTGGGCGATACCGCGCAGCGGGTTGGCGGGGGCGACGACCGGGACGCCGGCGGCGAGGAGGCGCTCGACGACGCCGTTCCAACTGGAGGCGTCGGCGAAGGCGCCGTGGACGAGGACGACGGTCGGGGAGGAGCCGGCGGCGGGGGTGGCGTCGGTCATCGGGGTCCCTTCCTGCTTGG
>CADCWH010000060.1 GCA_902806395.1 uncultured Thermomicrobiales bacterium
GGTCCCCGCGACAGCCAGATGCGGGGCGGCGAACTCGGCGCCGACCTCTTCCTGATGAACGGCAAGGCCCATGAAGCCATCGCCCCGCTGCCGATCGCCGAGGGCGAGCGGGTCCTGATCCGGTTGATGAACATGGGCAACATGCCTCACCCGATCCACACCCATGGCCACTCGTTCAAGATCGTGGCGACCGACGGCAATCCGGTCCCCGAGGGGTTGGAGTTGACCAAGGACACGATCCTGATCGGACCCGGGGAGCGCTACGACCTCGAACTGACCGGAGACAACCCGGGTGTCTGGATGTTCCACTGCCACATCGAGTCCCACGCCGCCAACGGGATGATGACCCTGATCGCCTACGACGGTGAGGTCCCGACCGGGCCGGTCGGCATCGTCGGCCCGGCCCAGGCGCCGATCACCAGCGCCGAGCCCGGCACGACCAGCCACGGTGGCCATGACATCGCCGCGAATCCCCCCACCACCATTCCCACTTCGGTGGTCCCGACCGAGACGCCCCGACCTGAGGTCGAGACGGTGGAGGCGGCCAACCAACCGGAGAGCGAAGTCGCCATCGCCCTCCGCGACGACCGCTTCGACGGGGCTAACGTCTCGGTCGCCGCCGGCTCCACCGTGACCTGGACCAATGAGGGGAGCCACTGGCACTCGGTCGCCGCGCTAGACGGCAGCTTCGTCTCCAAGACCCTGGCCCCCGGCGAGTCCTTCTCCGTCACCTTGACCGAGCCGGGCGAGATCCGATACATGTGCAAGCAGCACGCCCGCCAGGGCATGATGGCCAGCATCGTGGTCACCTGACGCCCGTCTGGCCCGGCACTGCGGCCAGCGCCTCCTCCCCTTCCCCGATCGCCAGGGTGCCCGCGCGACCTCTATGGCGACCCACAGTGCACCACCGAACGGTGCTCCGGCGCGGATCTCACTCGCCCATCACCGTCCCGACCAGGATGGTGACTACGGTCCGGACCAAGGACCAGGAGACAGGCCCCATAAGCGAAGTCGCGCATGATCTCCGAACACCATTGTTTCAACCCGGGTCCCTCGGCATGACCACCGTGACAATGACTACCAAGGAGCGAGACGTGACCACCCGAGCCGCCACTGAATCCGCCGTCGTCCAGGAACTCGTCAGCCGCTACCAGGACGGCATGCTCGACCGCCGCGGTGTCCTCCGCGCCCTGGGTGCCCTGGGCATCTCCGCCGCCGCCCTACCCGCCTTCGTCCGGGCCGCCGCCGCCCAGGACGCCACCCCGGGCGCCGAGGGGCCCCCGCCTGCCGCCACCCCGGTCCTCGGCGAGCAGGCCGACGGCACCACCGTCTGGCGCGTCCTCGTCGGTGGCATGGACATGATGGCGATGCTGGAGATCAACGCCTTCCTACCGGGCGAGATCACCGTCAACGCCGGCGACAGCATCTTCTTTGACTTCGGCCCGATGGGCGGTTTCCACAACGTCCGCTTCGGCACCGAGCCCCTGCCCCTGATAATCCCGGCCGGGGAGGGCGTCTCGCTCGACCTGCCCGCGACGCCCAGCGTCGCGGCGACCGCACCACTGCTGGCCATCAACCCGGCCGTCGTATTCGGCAACCCCGCGCCTGGGCCCCAGACCTACGACGGCACCGCCGACGTCAACTCGGGCATCTACTTCTTCCGCGATCCCAGCCAGCCGTTTGTCGTCACCCTCCCGACGGCGGGCAGCTATGAATACCGTTGTGACGTTCACCCCGGCATGGTGGGGAAGGTCACGGTTCAGGAAGCCGGCAGCGAACTGCCGATGGACCAGGCCGCGATCGACGAGCTGGGCGCCCAGCAACTGGCCGACTACATGGAGCGGGGCGCCGCCTTCGCCGAGGAGTACGCCGCGGCGGGCACACCGGAAGCGGGCGTCCACGAGGTCCTGGCCGGGGTCAACGATGGCCAGGTCGAGGCGCTGGCCTTCCTCCCGGCCCGCGTCGAGATCACCGCCGGCGACACCGTCCGCTGGACGAACGGGAGTGGCATTTCCCCCCACACGGTGACCTTCCTCGGCGGCACCCCCGCTCCCGAAGACGTGGTCCCGGTCGAGGGCGCGGGTGGTCCTCCCTTGTTCGCCATCAACCCGAATACGTTCTACCCGTCCGATCTCGAGGGCAACTACACGGGCGAGGGCTACCTCAACTCCGGCTATCTGTTTGGTGAGGAGCTGGCGGGGAGGATCCAGATCCCGAACTACCAGATCCCCACCAGCTTCGAGGTGACCTTCGACACCCCCGGCGAGTACGGCTACTACTGCGTGCTCCACGCCTTCGCGCCGGAAGGTGGGGACAACACCGATGCCGCGGCCTTCGAGGGCATGGTTGGGGTCGTCGTCGTCTCGTAGCGACCCCGGTGGCTACGACGGCTGTCACCGCCACCCACCCCAACGCATGAGCGGATGCGGAGAGACCCGGCAGCCCAATGGGCTGCCGGGTCTCTCGTCCTGACGCCCGCCGTTCTCGTCAATCGCTGACGGTCGTCCCCCCGGGACCGGGGTCATGCCGTGGGCACGGACATAAGGTCCCCCGAAGACCTAGACGTTCAACTCTCGCCCCCACCACGCCGCCGAGGCTACACTTGAGTGAAAATGGGCGTGCGCCACCGGTCCGGCGCGTTTCGCCATGGCCAGGGACGGCGCATCGAGGTGCGTCGCTCGCCCCGTCGGGGAGTCCTCAGCACCAGCGCTCTCCCCCCACCAAGGACTTCCCACATGGAACGCGCCCCGTTCGCCGACCGTCCCCTCACCCGCTGGCTGCTCACGGCGGGGCTGCTCTTCGCCCTGCTGGCCAGCAGGGTGCCGGCCGCGAGTTCGGCGGCCCAGACGCCGCGAGACATCGCCTCCGGCCGGGTCATCGTCACTCTGCAATCGGATGCCGATCCGACGGTGATCGCGAATCGCGCGATCCGGCAGAACAATGCCGCCGTTCGCCAGGTCTACCAGACCGCGATTCGTGGCTTCGCGGCGACGTTGTCACCGGCCGCGGCCCAGGCGCTGGCCCGTGACCCCGCGGTCCGCTCGATCACGCCGGACTATCCGGTGCAGGCGACTGCACAGACGCTTCCGACGGGGGTTGACCGAATCGACGCGGACAAGAATTTGACCGCGTCGATTGACGGCATTGATACCCCGATCAACGTGGACATCGCGATATTGGATAGCGGGATCACAGCGCACGGCGACCTCAATGTCGTGGGTGGGATCGATTGCACCGGTACTGGCTCGTATGTCGACGATAACGGCCATGGCACCCACGTTGCCGGCAGCGCCGCGGCCAGGGACAACGCCTCCGGTGTGGTGGGGGTGGCTCCGGGTGCTCGCGTGTGGGCGGTCAAGGTTCTCACCGCCAACGCAAGTGGCAGCTACTCCACCCTGATCTGCGGCGTTGATTGGGTCACCCGAAATGCTGGAACCATCGCCATCGCGAACATGAGCCTGGCTGGCACAGCCCCGGCAAGCACATGCACCGCTGATCTCCTGAGCACGGACCCGTTCCACCAAGCGATCTGCCGGAGTGTCAACGCCGGAGTGACGTACACCGTCGCGGCCGGGAACGCCGCGGCCAACGCATCGGGCTACGTCCCAGCGAGCTTCGATGAGGTGATCACCGTTTCGGCGGCAAGCGACCAAGACGGGAAGCCAGGCGGCGACTCCTTCGCCAGTTTCAGCAACTATGGCTCCGTCGTAGACATTGCGGCCCCAGGCGTGGGGATCCTCTCGACGCTCAACAACGGGAGTTACGGCACCAAGAACGGGACGAGCATGGCGAGTCCCCATGTCGCGGGGGCCGCGGCCCTCATCATCGCGACCAACGGACGGATCGGTCCCGCCTCCGTCAAGTCCCTGCTGCTCTCGTCCCGCGAGCATTCGGCCCTCACGGGCGATCCGGACGGGATTTCAGAGGGCATTCTCGCGGTCGGTAATGGATTCGCGCTGACCACACCGACGCAAACCCCCACGGCCACCGCGACGAAGGCGGCGACGACCACCGCCACCGCGACGAAGGCGGCGACGACCACCGCCACCGCGACTGCGCTCCCAGCCACAGCGACCCCGACCGCGACTCCGAGCAGCGGGAGCACGAACGGGAGCAAGGTCACGATCGTCGGGGCGACCCGCAGTAGCGGATCGACCTCGCCGACCTACGCCTATGACGGCAACACGACGACCTCGTGGTACACGTCCACCTCGACGACGCCGACATCCGCCCACATCACGCTGGACACCGGCGCCACGCGAAGCCTCAGCTCGATTCGATGGCAGTTCCGGGTTTCTGGATACGCCGATCGGATGTACATCCAGGTCTCGAACACCGGCACGAGCTGGAGCACGCTGGCGCGCCGTAGCAATGCCACCGCCGGAACCTGGCAGAGTGTGGCGACGACGACCTCCGCCCGATACGTCCGCTTCTACTTCACGAATCCGAACAGCGACCCACGGCTCGGCTACCTCGCAGAAATCGAAATCTACGCCGCCACCTCGGCGCAGGTAGTAGGGAGTGAGAACCCGACCACGACTGAATCCGCGCCCGTGTCCCCGACCGTGTCGTCCACGGCGACCCCGCCCCTGACCGTCGCCTCCGGTGGTGCGGTGACCATTGCCAACACCGGCGGCGCCGGGGCCAACTGCCGCGTGGGTCCCAGCGTTGAGGCGAGCGTGATCGCCACTTTGGCGGAGGGAACGGTCCTGGAATCGACCGGCCCCTCGGTGGACGGCTGGCAGCCGGTGACATGCACCGGTCAGTCCGGGTTCGTGAGCGTGCTCTTCCTGGCCTCGGCGGCCGCGCTGCCCGTGGCGACGGCCGCGAGTGCGGAACATCCCACACCCACGTCGGTCGAGGCCACCGTGACGCCTCCCCCGCCGGATCCATCCGCGATCGCGCCCGGGCGGGTCGCCACCGACGTCGCGGTCGAACCGGTCGCCACGCTCACGCCGACACCATCCGGTCCGACACCGTTCCCGGTCGCGGTGATCACCGGGTCGGCCAATACGAACCTGGCCACGGACGCCGTCGATGGTGACCGGACGACGATCTGGCGGGCAGAGACCGGCCTCGTCGAAGATGGCGCCACACTCACGCTCGACCTCGGCGTGGTCCAGCCGGTCGGGACCCTCCGCTGGGTCACGCCCCTTACCGGACCAAGCGGTGGGCTGACTTTCCACGTCTCTGAGGACGGGGAGCGATGGATGACCGTCGGCCAGCCCGAATGGTGGGATGTCGATACGCGGTGGCGCGAGTGGGAAGTGAATGTCGCCGCTCGCTTCGTCCGATTTACCTTTGCGAACCGGGATGGACGCCCGGTCCTGGGCGGCCTAGCCGAGGTTGAGGTCCACGCCGCGACGAGCCCTCTCCGTCCCCTCGCTCTGGACACCCCGACCCCAATCCCCGCCCCCACCCTGACTGCGGTCGAACCGACTCTGACGATCACCACTCCGGCCGATACCGTGCCGCTCCCCTCGGCCCCGCCCGAGACACCGGCGACCGACGA
This sequence comes from uncultured Thermomicrobiales bacterium, assembly GCA_902806395.1. Next base: position 5,513 of record CADCWH010000060.1, read on the forward strand.
GCCGCCGGTCCCACCTGACCCGCCGGCGACGAACGAGCCGAATCCCGCGCTGGGCGGATAAAAGATTTTGGTGGGAAGGGGGTAGGGGCGATAGGCAGTTGTTCTCTCGACCCGGAGAACGCCGCACCACCCCCTGTTGCCTGAGGTCGGCCTCTCGTCCCTATCCGGCCAAGGCAGTGACGATCGTCGTCACGTTGATGCGGATGATCTCGTCGTAGGTGTCGGCGTCCCCACCGAGTTCGCCGAGGGCATCGGTGTAGAGCGGCGGGGCCAGTTCGACGCCGGCCTCGTCGGCGATGCTCCGCATCAAATCGGGGTTCGAGACGTTCTCGGCAAAGATGGCGGGGACACCCGCCGCATCGATCGCATCGACCAGCTCGGCGATCTGCTGTGCTGACGGGTCGCCGCTCTCGGTCGACATCGAACTCAGCGCCGTGCCGACCACTTCGAACCCGTAGCGCCGGGCGAAATAGGCGAAGGTATCGTGTGA
>CADCWH010000061.1 GCA_902806395.1 uncultured Thermomicrobiales bacterium
CGTCTCCAGTCGCATGATCATGGGTTCCCCCCTACGTGAGCGGCGTTCACTACGACCCTCCGCGGGACATCATCCGCGACCGGGAGCCTCTCCACCGTCCGGGCAGGAGGTGGTCTCTCGCCCGGTGTGGCCCTCGTGACCACGCGGCTCGTCCTCACCGGGGGATGTCACCCCCTCCCGAGTCCGCTGGCACCGGTTCCCCATCCGGCCGCTGACCGCCCCGGGGGAGCAGCACGGCTCCGGGGATGCGGGTGCTCACCACCGCCAGGATTAGCAGGCCCGCCAGCGGTAGAAGCCAGGCGACGCGAGTCGAGGTGGCGTCGGCCAGCGTGCCGATCAGCACCGGACCAACCAAGAAGACGGCCGTCAGGCAGGCCGAGACGCGCGCTACCGCCCGTGCCTCGCGACCAGGCGACGAGCGGGCGGCCATCGAGAAGACGACCGGTGCGACCGGCGCCAGCGACAGTCCCATCACCAGCAAACCCACTGCCGCGACGGCCGGAGAATCGGTGGCGATGATCAGGGCCAACCCCATCGCGGCACCTAGGCTGGCCACGGTCAGCACCCGCCGCTCACCGTGACGGAGCAGCAAGCGCCCGCCGCCCAGCCGCCCGGTGGCCACCGCGAGGTGAAACGACGCGATCGCGGTCGCCGCCAACAGCGGCCCGGACCCCAGGACCGAGCGGACATAGAAGGAGATGTAGCCTTCCAGCGCGGCGTCTGGCAGGAAGGCTAGCGGCACGATCCCGGCCGCGATCACCACGCCACTCGCCGGCTCAGGTCCTCGCCACGGGAGGAGGCGCCGCCATCGACCGGCACCGGGGATGGACGACGACGGTCCGACCCGGCTGGACATCGCCGGGCTTCCTCGCTCGACCGCCGGGATCGGCTCGCCGGGTTCCGGCTCTTCGTCCCCCCGGCCCAACCCCTCGCCCGCGGGGAGTGGTGGGGATATGTCGCTCGGGGAACCCGGCCTCTCCGTCGGGGGCAGCGGTGATCGGGCCAGGGCGATGGCGAGCGCCAGGGCCAGGAAGACGATGCCGACGGCGACGAAGGTGGCCCCGGCCGTCGCCCCGGCCGTCAGGGCCAAGCCGGCGGCGAGCGCTCCCGCTGAAGCCCCGAGGCTGAACTGGGCGTGGAACCCGATCATGGCCGTCTCGCGGTGGTACCGCTCGAAATCACCTCCGAGGGTGCCCACCGCCAGGTCGTACCACCCCCAGGCCAACCCCCCGAGGAAGAAGAACGCCGCCAGGGGGACCGCCGACCCGATCACCCCGGGCAGCGCCGCGAAGAACGCTCCGCTGCCCCCGATGCCGAGCAGGAGCATCACCCGCCGGTCGAGGCGATCACCGATCACCCCGCCCACCAACGAGGTGACGATCGCCCCACCCGAGAGCACGGCCAACGCCCAGCCAAGTGCCGCGAGCGAGAGGGCAGCGCCGGCGATGATGTCGGCCAGCAGCACGGTCCAGACGCCGACCTGGGCACCGAGGGCGGCGAACGCGAGCCGGATGACGCGACGGTGTCCACGCCGGTCGTCGTGGGATAGGACGTGAGCGAGGCGACCCACCCACCCGGCGGGGGAAACGCCGGAGCGGCGCATCGACGGGAACCCACGGCGGGCTGGGGTGGGACTGGTCATGGAACGGCGACGGTGCACGGGGGCTCCTCGGGATCGGCTGGCCGGGCCAGCGAACTCGGTCCACGGATGGAGTTCCCAAGCCGGCGGGCACCTGCCGGGCGGGTGGCGACTGGCGCCCCCGTCCCGGATGCCCGCCCGGCTTGGCCTAGTGCGCGGTGCCGGCCATGGTTCTCCCGCGAGCCGTCGCGGCTCGGTCGTCCGTCGTCACTCGCCCATCCTATCATCCCGCCCCCGGAGCCTGACCCGATCGCCGGGCGGTTCCCGCCGTAGGCCCGAGGGGCTACCCCGGGCCGTGCCATGCCCCTTGGGGACCCACGAGCGGTCCCGTCGTGACACCTGGGCGATCACCGGCGCTGACCCCCGGGATGGTTCCCCGGCGATCCCTGCGGACGGCGGGGAGTCACGACATCATGCGTGTGGTGCGGGCGGGGCGCCGCATTGCGCTCGGTTCGCCGATTCGGTACCGTAGCGGCCTTCCGTCGCCATCGCCGGACCCCGCGCAGGGGCGGGACCGGCCGGGCGCCACGCGGCGCCAATCGAAGGAGCAGAGCCGCCATGGCCTACGACCCGCGGACCGACACGGGCATCCCGACCGAACCGGTCGGCTCTCTCCCTCGACCCGAGAAGCTTCAGTCCGCCTATGCGGCCTACGACGCGGGGACGATCACCAAGGACCAGTTGGAAGCGGAGCAGGACGAGGCCGTCCGCGATTCCATCTCCCGGATGGAGGCCGCGGGCTCGCCGATCGTCTCCGACGGGGAGCAGCGCTGGAGCAGCTTCGCCACCTATCCCCTCACCGACACCCTGGCGGGGACGGGCTTGGCGGACAACCTCGCGCCGGGTGGACAGTACTTCGCGATCTTCGCCGACGGTCACCACCGCCAGTTGCCCCGCCTGACCGGCGGACCCTTCCGCTATAAGAACTACGCGGCCGACTCGCTGCGGAAGTCGCTCGCGGTCGCCACCAAGCCGATGAAGCAGGCGGTAATCTCGCCGTCGATGCTGGCCCTGGTCTATCCGCTCCACGAGGAGGTCGGAGACTACCCTCGAGAACAGTTCGAGTCCGACCTCGCGGACGAGTGCGCCAAGGACATCCGGGGAGCGTTCGACGCTGGGGCCGCGCGCGTCTCGATCGACTTCACCGAGGGCAGGTTGGCCCTGCGGGAAGACCCACGCAACCCGTGGACCGGCGCCGGGATGCTGCCCCACTTCGTCGACCTGATCAACCGGGTGCTGGAACGGTTCGGGCCAGAGGAACGGAAGAACATCGGCGTCCACACCTGCCCGGGCGGCGACCGCGACTCGGTCCACAGCGCCGATGTCCCCTACAGCAGCTTGCTGCCGAGTCTGTTCGCGATCAACGCCGGCTACTTCCTGATCCAGTTCGCCAGCGAGCGCGACAAGGACCCCGTCCTCAAAGACATCGGGTCCAACCTGCGGGACGATGCCGCCGGCGTGGCCCAGATGGCCTACATCGGGGTCACCAATCCCCAGAACCCGCGCGTCGAGAGCGCGGCGGAGATCCGCGACCTGCTGGTCCGGGCGGCGAACTTCATCCCCAAGGATCGCCTCGGCGCGACCGATGACTGCGGCTTCTCCCCCTTCTCGATCGACGAGAAGCCCCTCCACGGCTCGCCCGACTACGCCCGCGACGTGGCGTTCCAGAAGATCCACAACCGCGTTCAGGGAGCCAGGATGGCGGCGGACGCCCTGGGTCTCTGACCCGCACCCCGA
>CADCWH010000062.1 GCA_902806395.1 uncultured Thermomicrobiales bacterium
GGTACGCCGTCATCAGCCGCTCCCGTTCAGAGATGACGCCACTCTTCCGCTGCGGCCCGGCGATGACACGGTCGATCGCCTCGGTCAACTCATCACGTCCGACGGTCTTCTTGTTCCGGCGAGCCGCCAGAATCGCGGCCTCGTTGACGAGGTTCTCCAGATCGGCCCCCGAGAAACCGGACGTCTGGCGAGCCAGATTCTCGATCGAAACCTCCTCCTCCAGCGGCTTGCCCCGGGAGTGGACCTCGAGGATGGCCCGCCGACCGGCGATGTCGGGCCGGTCTAGGATCACTTGCCGGTCGAATCGGCCCGGACGGAGGAGTGCCGGGTCCAGCACATCGGGCCGGTTCGTGGCGGCGATCACGATCACGTTGGTACTGCTATCGAACCCGTCCATCTCGACCAGGATCTGGTTCAGCGTCTGCTCCCGCTCGTCGTGGCTTCCGCCCAAACCGGCGCCGCGCTGGCGACCGACGGCGTCGATCTCGTCGACGAAGACGATGCACGGGGCATTGCGCTTGGCTTGGTCGAACAGGTCGCGGACCCGACTGGCCCCGACACCGACGAACATCTCGACGAACTCGGATCCCGAGATGCTGAAGAACGGCACCCCGGCCTCACCCGCTACCGCCCGCGACAGCAAGGTCTTGCCGGTACCGGGAGGGCCGACCAGCAGCACGCCCCGGGGAATTCGAGCACCGAGGGCGGCAAATTTCTCGGGGTACTTGAGGAACTCCACGACTTCGACCAACTCTTCTTTGGCCTCCTCCACCCCGGCCACGTCGGCGAATGTGACGGACGGCCGGTTGCCCGTGAAGAGGCGCGCCCGGCTCTTGCCGAACGACATCGCCTGACTATTATTCCCCTGGGACTGCCGCATCATGATGAACAAGAACCCGACCAGGACCAGGGTCGGCAGCAGGAACGTCAGGGCTCGCAGGATGCCGCCCCATGGGCTGGCCCGCTCGACCTCGATCGGGATCTGGCTGGCGTCCACGCCATAGGCGGAGAAGGCCTCCAGCACGTTGGTGTTGGGGGGGATGCGCGTTTGTACCCGACTCTCCTCGCCGCCGTCACGATAGTAGACGTCGACCTCGGTGTTATCGCCAGCGGACTGCACCAAGCGGACGACGTTCCCAGCCCGGATGTCGTTGGCGACATCTAAGAAGCTCTTCTCTTCCGAGTTCCCGTCCCCGCCGACGAACGTGACCCAGAGCGCGACGATGGCGACGCCGAGGATCACGTAGACGAAGCTCCCCCGGAGCCAGCGGTGCGTATTCATCCTGAGACCTCCAACGGCGCGGGCACGCCGGGTCTCGCGACCTCGCGAGCTCGTGTGATGACCCAGAACAAGTATACGCCTGACCCGCTTTGCCAGATCACGTCAGAGGCATCCGGCGCGACCGGATCAACCGCCGTCACCGGACCCAGCGGGACGCGCCGGATGCCCCGGCGTATCGTCGCGGGGTGCCTCACCGAGCAGCGCCGGGTCCAGGATCGCGATGCACGGCAGATTCCGATACAGACCGGCGAAATCCAATCCGTAGCCAACGACGAACTCGTCCGGGATCTCGAACCCGAGCAGGTCGACCGGCACGTCGGCGGCATCCGCCTTCAGCTTGCGGAGCAGGGCGACGACCCGGATGTCCCGCGGTTCCCGCTGGCGGAGCAGTTCCAGCAGGTATTGCAGGGTCAGGCCGCTGTCGACGATGTCCTCGACCACGACCACCCGTCTCCCCTCGATCACGTGGTCGAGGTCCTTCAAGATCCGGACGACGCCGGATGACCGCGTACTGGCGCCGTAGCTGGAGACGGCCATGAAGTCGATCTCGACGTGGCCGTCCATCGCCCGGATCAGGTCAGACATGAACGTCACCGCCCCGGTCAAGACGCCGACCAGCAGAGGGGGGTCCGCCCGCGAATCGGGGTAGAGGGCATCGAGTTCGCGGCCCAATTCTGTCACCCGTCGCCGCAGCGTCTCCTCGTCGATCAGGACATCCACGACCCCGTATCCCCGCGCACCCGGATAGATCACGACGTCTCCTCCACGTCCATCTGCCCACCTCTCCCCGTCACCTCGTCGGGGTCACTCCCCACCATGGCGACCCCGCGCGGTGCCCCTGCCTCTCGTTGCTCGCCGGGGCACACCACGCTCTCCGTCCGGCCGGGAGGCCAAGACGGAGCATCATCCGTGTCGACGTGACCCCCGCTCGCCGGCACACCCGACCGTTCGATCACGAGGTGTCCCCGGCAGATGCGGGCCACAACGCCCGTTCCGACTTGGATTTCCACCGCGCCTCGCCCGCGTTCCACGGCCACGACGATCGCCTCGGTACGATCCGCCGAGAGCACCAACCCTGCCTCCGCCACCGCGGACCGGACCACGCGCCGCAAAAACGGTCTGGGCAGGGCGCCCAGGCGTCGAACCTCCCAACCTTCGTCAGAGGTCCGGCATCCGGCCGCGACATCCGCGGCCAGCCCGGCTAGCCATGCCTCCTCGTCGGCCACCAGGGAGGCGGCTCGGGCTAGCCGCCCGAGGCCGCCCGGTGACACCCCCTCGATCTCCGGGACGAGGCGGTGCCGGATGGCGTTGCGGAGAAAACGGGGGTCATCGTTGCTGGGGTCGGATACCGGATCGAGATCGGGACGGCAGCGCTCACGATAGGATCGCAGCTCCGCGCGGCCCAGGCCGAGCAACGGTCGCCAAACGGTCGCCTCGGTCCTCGTGGGGGCGGCGTCATCCCACCAAGGGACCACGACCACGCGGGCCTCGGGCATCCCGGCACCGGCCCCCGGTCCCGCCCCCCGCAACAGTCGGAGGAGGATCGTCTCCGCCTGGTCATCGGCGTGGTGGGCGAGGGTGATGACAGCCGGGGCGTTCTCCGCCGATACCTTGGCGAGCGCCGCGAAACGTTCTCGCCGGGACGCCTCTTCCACGCCGACACCCGGGTGCGTCGATGGTGGGAATCCGGGGACCTTCGTGCCGCGGAGCGGCAGACCCAACGTAGACGCGATCACTGCGGCCCGGGCGGCATCGGCTCCGCTCCCGTCCCACAAGCCGGGATCGACGTGCAACAGGACGGGTCGGAACAGGCCAAGCGGGGCCATCCGGCCCATGGCGATCGCCAGGGCCAAGGAATCTGAGCCGCCGGAGAATCCCACCGTCACCGTCGTCCCGTGA
>CADCWH010000063.1 GCA_902806395.1 uncultured Thermomicrobiales bacterium
GATACCGTCACGGTCCGTCGCGTCTCGATGGGGCTGTCCAGCACGGGTGGCAGCGTGACGATCCGGCGCGGCGCGGCTCCGATCCTCAATCCGTCCGGTCGCCAGGACGCCGGTCAGAACCTGTGCGGGCGTCGAGTACTCGTGGTCCACGGCATCGTCAGCTCCGGGCTCAGTGCCGATCACCTGGCCCGCTGGCTCCGGCGACGGGGGGCGAGTCAGGTCCTGACCCTGGCATGCCTGGATCGCCGGTCGGCCCGGGTTGTCAACGTGCCACTCCGCTACGTCGGGTTCGAGGTCCCGGCGGATCTCCTGGTGGGTTACGGTCTCGAACTGCGTCGGACCTATCGCGACGCGCCGTTCGTGGCAACCTATCGCCCATTTGATGGCGACGGTGCCATGGCGATCACCAGCGGGGATTTGGCGAAGGTTCCTCGCTAGTCAGCGATCGCGAGGTGAGAGCGACCCGAGCGTTCAGCGGCCGTGGCCGTCAACCACGCCTGGACATCGAACGGTTCATCTCCCTCAGCCGGTAGGCACCGCACCCACGTGCCATCCGGACGGAGGAGACGGGTGTTGACCGTGTCGCGCAGATAGGCAGGCATGACTTCATCGGCCAGGTAGCCGAGCAGGGCGAGGTCCTCCAACGGGAAGACAGCCTCCACTCGCCGGTCCAAGTTGCGCTCCATGAGGTCCGCGCTGCCCAAGTACACGCACCGTTCGGGACCCGGCGCGCCAAAGACGTAGACCCGGCTGTGCTCCAAATACCGGCCGACCACGCTTCGGACGCGGATCGTCTCGCTCCACCCGGGCACGCCGGGCCGCAAGGCACAGATGCCCCGGACGATCAGGTCGATCTTCACGCCCTCGCGGGACGCCGCGTAGAGGGCTCGGATGATGGCCTGGTCGACGAGTTGGTTCATCTTGAAGAGCAGGTACCCTTGGCCCGTTTCCCGGTGGGTCCGCACCTCGCGGGCGATCGCCTCCAGGAAACGGTCTCGCAGGTGGCCGGGAGCCACCCACAACTTGGCATAGTGCTGGAGCTGGGCGAACCCTGTCAGAGCATTGAACAGTTCCGACACGTCCCGACCGAGGTTTTCCCGGGCCGACAGCAGCCCGATGTCCTCGTAGGAACGGGCCGTCGAGGCGTTGTAATTGCCGGTGCCCAGGTGGACATAGCGGCGGAGGCCATCCGGCTCGCGTCGGACCACCAGCGTAGCCTTGCAATGTGTCTTCAGTCCCGCGAGCCCGTAAGCGACGTGGACCCCGTGCCGCTCCAGCGTCTCCGCCCAGGTGATGTTGTTCTCTTCGTCGAAGCGAGCGCGCAATTCGACCAGGACCGCGACCTGGGTGTCGTCGTCCCGAGCGTCGATCAGGGCGGGCAGGAGGGGAGAGTCCCTGCCGATGCGATAGAGGGTCTGCTTGATCGCGACCACGTCCGGGTCAGCCGCGGCGGCGCTAAGGAAGTCGACCACGGTCCCAAAGCCGTTGTAAGGGTGGTGGAGCAGGACATCCCGCTCTCGAAGGATCGAGAAGATGTCCGGCCGCTCGTCGATGTCGTCCAGATCGTCCGGTGAGGCGAGCGTGATCGCCGACACCGGGAGATGTGGGGGGTCTTTCAAATCGGGACGGTCGAGGCTCATCAGCTCCATGAGGTCTTCGCTCCCCAGGGGGCCATCGACCACGTACAGGTCGCGGTCGGATGCGTGGAGCTGGTCGACCAACCAGTCCCGGACGTCCTCGGGCAACGACGTGTCCACCATCAGACGGACGACTGGCCCAAAGGTCCGCTGGGAAAGGGACTCGCGCATCTGATGGAGGAGGTCGAGATTGGAGTCGTCTTCGTCCTCGGGGTCGATGTCGGCGTCGCGCACGACGTGGAAGGGGTACGAGGCGACGATCTCGTTGCCGGGGAAGAGACGGTCCAGGTGGGCGGCCACCAGGTCCTCCAACCACATGAAACGGGCCTCATTCATGCCCGGCTCGGGTCCCGATTTCTTGCCTTTCCCCCGGTGTTCGACGCGGACCAAGCGGGGGAGGGTGGCGGGAATCTTGACGCGAGCAAACCGGGCACCGGCCGAGGACCGTAACTCGACCATCAGATTTAAGGAGCCGTTCGAGATATGGGGGAAGCGACGGCCGCGGTCGATCGCCTGGGGAGTCAAGATCGGGAAGATCTCGTCTTCGAACGCAGTCGTCAGGCGACCGCGTTCACGGTGCCCGAGGTCCGACCAGGAAACGATCGTGATGCCGTGCTCCCTCAGGGACGGCAAGAGGTCGTCGCGGATCAGGGCGGCGTGTTCGTCCAACAGCGACTGGACCGAGCGGCGGACGGCGGCGAACTGGGCCGTTGGGGTGCGGCCATCCGGTCCGGGGTCGGTCAGGCCGGCCGCCAGCTTCCGCTTGAGACCAGCCAGGCGGATCATGAACCAACCGTCGAAGTTGTCGCTGACGATGGCGGCGAACTTGACCCGTTCCAGCAGGGGGTTCGATCGCTCGGCCGCCTCTTCGAGGACCCGGCGATTGAAGTCGATCCAGCTCAGCTCGCGGTTGATGTAGAGGTCGGGGTCGAGAGGCGGCAGGTGCAGTGAGAACCCGCCTGGCAGCTTGACCCGGTCCTGCTCGACCCGCACCGTGAGCGCGC
>CADCWH010000064.1 GCA_902806395.1 uncultured Thermomicrobiales bacterium
GATGCTCGGCGTCGACGTGACCGTCAGCCAGACCAACCACATCCTGCACCTGATCGAGCAGTCGATCCCCGACCGGCCCTTCCTCCACCTGCTCAGCCTCCGCCACGCCGACCTGGCGATGGTCGAGGCGAGGATCACCGACGAGTCCGTGGTCGCGCACAAGGCGATCGGTGAAATCGATCTCCCGGTCGACTGCGTGATCGCCGCCATCTCGCGCGGCAACCACGTCACCGTCCCCTCCCCCGCCACCGAACTCTTGCCGGGCGACGACGTGATCGCCGTCACCCGGGTGGACCAGGAAGACGAATTGCGCCGATTGCTCTGCACCGACTGCTAACGAAGCGGGGCGACCCCTCTCATAGAAGGGTCGCCCCGTTGTCTCGCGGCATGACGCTCTGGGGCGCCACCCGGCTTATGGGAAGATGCCTCGCAAGCGGGTGAACTCGGCCACCCGACCGATGGCTCGAACCAGTGCCGCGGTCCGCATGTGTGTCCCATGCGCCGAGGCAGTCTGGTGGACGCCGGTGAAGGCGCGATCCATGATCTCCCGCAGGCGGGTGTTTACGTCGGTCTCCGACCACGGGAATGCCTGGATGGCCTGGACCCACTCAAAATACGAAACCGTGACCCCTCCAGCGTTGGCCAGGATATCCGGGATCACGAAGACCCCTCGGTCGAAGAGGATATCGTCGGCTTCCGGCGATGTCGGACCATTCGCCGCCTCGGCCACGATCCGGGCGGAAATGCGGGTCGCGTTGTCCGCGTCGATCTGGTTTTCCAGCGCGGCAGGGATCAAGACATCGCAGTCGACTTCCAGCACGTCGCGGTTCGAGAGGTCTTCACCACCGGAGAAACCGACCACGCTCCCGGTCCGACGCTTGTGCTCGTGGACCGCCGTGAGGTCGAGCCCGTCCGGGTTGGTCGTGCCACCCTGGGAATCGCTGACCGCGACCACTTTGGACCCGGTCGCCGCCATCAGGCCGGCCGCGACCGATCCGGCGTTGCCGAAGCCCTGCACCGCCGTCCTACTCGTCGAGAGGTCCAGATCGAGGGCTTTAGCGGCCGACTCGATCGCAAAGACGCAGCCACGTCCGGTCGCCTCATTCCGCCCGGCCGAGCCTCCGAGGACGAGCGGCTTACCGGTCGTTACCCCTGGTACGGAGTACCCCACCTGCATCGAGTAGGTGTCCATCAACCAGGCCATGACTTGGGGATTCGTGTTGACGTCCGGAGCCGGGATATCCCTGGTCGGACCGATCATGCCCGAGATCTCAGCCGTGTAGCGCCGGGTCAGGTTCTGCAACTCGGATTGGGAAAGCAGCTTCGGGTTGACCCGCACCCCACCTTTCGCCCCGCCGAATGGCAAGCCGACCACGGCACATTTCCAAGTCATCCACATCGCCAGGGCTCGGACCTCACCGATCGTCACGTCCTGGTGGTAGCGGATGCCGCCCTTGGTCGGGCCGGGGCCGTTGTTGTGCTGGACCCGGTGCCCGGTGAAGACTTGGACCGAGCCGTCGTCCATCTCGACGGGGAAGTTGACCGTTAATTCGGTCTGGCAGACCTCGAGGATCCGCCGCATGTCATCGTCGAGGCCGACCACATCGGCCGCGATATGAAATTGCTCAATCGCGGTATCGAATAGGTCGCGCTGGTGAACTTCGCCGATCGGCCCCGACGCCGTTTTCGACTCGACCAACGTGTCCGTCATCGCGCCCCGTCGCGCGCCGATGTCATCCCTGACCACCATCCGGTCCCTAGTCCTTTCTCGTCGGCCAGCCCGGGACTTCCCAAGCCAGCGTTCACTCGCCTCGCAATCCGTCCAGGGCCGGCGTCGTGTCGTCGGCCAACATCTCTACAAGTGTTTCCCGGACCGCATCCGGGGTCGCCCTGCCACCTGTCCGCTTGATACTCTCACCGATCAGCCGGCCGATCGCGGCTCGCTTACCGGCCCGATAGTCTGCCACCGCAGCCGGGAACGCGGACATGGCGGCGGCAACCGCCTCTTGGATCGCATCCCCGTCCTCCATCGCCAATAGTCCGAGCCGCTCGGCACCGGCCCGCGGTGATTCGGCAGGTCCGAGATTGGCGACGAGGTCTTTGGCGGCCCGTCCCGAGATGGCGCCCGCGTCCAGCAAGTCGAGCAGGTCCGCCAGCTGTGCGCCGTCGAGCGGTAAGTCTCCGGACGGCAAGCCCCGTGCCGTCGCGAGTCCAGCGAGGTCATTGACGATCCAGTTGGCCGCCGCTCTCGCCCGCGCCGGGTCGCTCTGGCCACGGAGTGCGATCTCGAACTCGTCGGCGATCGCCCGCTCGGAGGTCAGCACGCCCGCCAGGTACGGCGACAGTCCCAGCGTCTCGACGAACCGATGGCGCTTGTCGACCGGTAGCTCCGGTAGTTCGGCCCGTGCCTTCTCGATCATGTCCGGCGTGGGCCGGAGTGGCGGCAGGTCGGGTTCCGGGAAGTACCTGTAGTCGTGGGCGTGCTCTTTGGTCCTCTGGCTGACGGTCACGCCGCGGTCCTCGACCCAACCCCGTGTCTCCTGAGGAATGACCTGCCCAGCCTCCAGGGCTGCCCGCTGACGCGACTCCTCGAAGGCGAGGGCGCGGGCGACCGCACTGAAGGAGTTGAGATTCTTGATCTCGACCTTCTGGCCCAACTTGGGGTCACCAGCGCGTCGGACCGACACGTTCGCGTCGCAGCGGAACGCGCCTTCCTCCATGTTCCCAGTCGAGACTCCGGCGTAGCGAAGCACCTGGCGCAACGCCTCGAGATAGTCGCGCGCCTGGCGGGGTGACCGCAGGTCGGGTTCCCCGACGATCTCCATCAAGGGAACCCCGGACCGGTTCAGGTCAACCAGGGACACGTCCGTGCCGTCATCGCCGGCGCGGTGGAGCAGGCGGCCGGTGTCCTCTTCCATATGGACCCGCGTGATGCCGGCCCGGTGCTCTACCCCCCCGGACTCGAACCGCAGCTCACCGCCGAGGCACAGCGGCAAGTCGTATTGTGAGACCTGATAGCCCTTGGGTAGGTCGGGGTAGAAATAGCTCTTGCGATCCTGCTTGTTTGCGTCGGGAATCTCGCACCCGAGTGCCAAGCCAGTCTTGAGGACTTGCTCTACGGCCCGGGCGTTCATCACCGGCATTGCCCCGGGCAGACCGAGGCAGACCGGGCATGTGCTGGTGTTGGGTTCGCTCTCGGCGTAGGTCGCCGGGCAGCCGCAGAACATCTTGCTGCCGGTCAAGACCTGGGCGTGCACCTCCAGCCCGATCACCGTCTCATAGCGGTCAGCGTCGACGGAGCCGCCCATGTCGGTCACCGCTGTGTCCCGCACCGTGCTACCCATCGTGGCGAACTCCCGGCGTGGCCGTCCGGTTCGGCCCGAAACCAACGCGTAGCGGCCGATCTTGTCCAGAATCCTACCATGCGACCCAGTCCCGTCCGGTCACTGAGAGGGCTCCCGGGCAGTTGTCGGGTCGTCACCCGGGCATCGCCCAGGAGTGGTCGGGATGCGCGAGTCGGGCCAAAATAGGGTATTCCCTATGCTAGACTCAAGCGTGTTTCCCGCCCAGGAAGCGCCCGGGCTGCCGTGCCCGGTACCGCTGCGGTCAGCCGTATCCCTTCCCCGAATGCCGATCGGACATCCCGACTGGAGCCAGACGACCATGGTGGCCACTCGCGTTGAACAGAAGATGGTCACCGGCTCGATCAATGGGCAGTCGGTGACCGTGCCGGCCGGCACTTTCATCTTGGAAGCCGCCAAGTTGGCAGGGATCGAAGTCCCGAACCTCTGCTACCAGCCGTTGCTCCGGCCGTGGGGCTCTTGTCGGATCTGCACCGTCGAGATCCTCGGTAAGCGCGGCGGACTCATCGAGAGCTGCACCACTCCATTGGCGGAAGGCATGGAGGTCCTGACCCACTCGCCCGAGGTGGTCCAGGCGCGCCAGTTCATCCTCCAGATGTACCTGATCGACCACGCCCTGGACTGTCCGACCTGCGACGCCTCCGGCCAGTGCTACCTCCAGGACAACACCTACCTCCACAACATCAATGCCAATCCCTACCGCCGGCCAAAGATGGCCCACGCCTACGAGCACTTCAGCGCCACGATCGACTACAAGTGGGACCGGTGCATCATGTGCAACCGGTGCACGCGGGTCTGCGACGAAGTCATCGGGGTGATCGCCATCGAGGCGGCGAGCCGGTCGCTCGAGGCGACCATCACGCCGGCCTACGGCATCGAACTGAGTGACACCCTCTGCACCAAATGCGGAATGTGCATCGCGGTCTGCCCGGTCGGTGCCTTGACCGATCGCCACTTCGCCCACCACCCGTGGGAAGTCGATAGCACCGAGACCGTCTGCGGCTTCTGCGATGTCGGCTGCACACTGAACCCCGAGACCAACCGAGGAATCGTCCGCCGCGTCACCCATCTCTGGGACCGGGGCGTCAACCACGGCTACACCTGCGAGCGCGGGAAGTGGGGCCACGAGGAGATCCAGCACCCGGATCGCCTCTTCTACCCCAGCGTCCGCCCGTCCACCGGTCCCCGCTACGAGACCACCTGGGACGAGGCGATCGACCACGTCGTCGAGACCCTGGCGCACCACCAGGGCGACGCCTTCGCCGCCTTGGCCAGCCCGGACTCCACGAACGAGGAGGCCTACCTGCTCCAGGCCTTCACCCGCGCGGTGATGGGCACCAACAATATCGACCGCCACCTCTCCCCGGCTCAGGCGATGGTCGCGTCCGCCCTCGAGGGCGCTACGGGCACCGACGTCTCGGCCACCAACTCGCTCCAGGAGCTGTTCACCGACGTCAAGGCTGGCCTGATCGTCGGGCCGGACATCGGCAAGACTGAACCGATCGCGTCGTACTGGCTCTACCACTCCCGCCTGTACCGCGAGGCGAGCTACGTCGTCATCAGCCAGGACGAGTTCCCCCTCTGCCACCGCGCCCATCTCTGGATCAAGCCCGCCCGCGGCACTACCGCGACGGTACTAGCCGGGATCGCGAACCAGATCGTCGAGCTGGGTCTCTCTCACCCGACGGTCGCTCCGGCCGACGGTCTCGACGCCTGGCGGTCATCAGTCTCCCGCTTCGACGCCGAGACCGTCGAGCGTGAGACCGGGGTGGGGGCAGACACACTGCGGCGGGCCGCAATCCTGTATGCCACCGGCGGACTGGGCGCCGGCGTGCCCGCACCCGAGGGCGGCTATCCGGCCGCGTTGATCTACCAGACGGCCGCCCACGAGACCATGTCGGCCGACGGAGACGACCCGGCCCTGGTGGCGGCTGCCTGTCTGAACCTCGCCCTCATCACCGGCAATCTCGGCCGTGCCGGCGGCGGCGTGGCGAACCTGCGCGGCCCGGCCAACTATCAGGGTGTCACCGACATGGGTGCCCACCCCCACCGGTTTGCCAGCGGCCTCGACATCACCGACCCCACCGCCCGGGCAACCTACGGTGCCGCCTGGCTGCCGAGGTGGGCCGAGCGGGCCACGACCCGCAACGGCTTCGTCCCAGTCCGAGAACTCCCGACCTCCCGGGGACTGGGCCTGATTGACCTGCCCGCCGCCATCGCTGACGGCCGGGTGACGGCAATGTATGTCGAGGGCACGGTCGCTGGCCGTCGCCAGCCGATCAATGGGCCACTCCTCGAGGCGCTTTCCACCCTACCCTTCCTGGTCGTGGCGGATTCGTATCCCTCCCCCTTGACCGAGATCGCCCACGTCGTTTTGCCGAAGTCGCTCTATCTTGAGAAGGACGGCACCTTCACCAACTTTGACCGGACAGTGCAGCGCGTCCGGTCGGTAGTGCCGCCGATGGGGGAGGCCAAGTCGGGCACGGAGATCGTCCGGGCGATGGCGAACCGCTTCGGGTACGGCCTTGAACTGACCCATCCGGCACGGGTCATGACCGAGATCGCGGGCTTGGTGCCCGATTACGCCGGCATCTCCTACGCTCGTCTCGAGCGCGGTGGGATGACGGTTCCGACCACCACCGGGTTCGTCAAGAATGGTGCCCGCTTCACGCCCATCCGCTGAGCGCCCCTACAGGGCACCGAGGAGACCACGCGCCATGTTGGACGAGATCAAAGGATTTGGGGTCACCCTCAAGCGGTTGACCAAGCCGACCGCGACGACGCAGTACCCGGAGGAGAAGCGGCCGATGGCGGAACGGTTCCGGGGACTCCCCTCCCTCCGGACCGACCCGGAGACCGCGGAACCGCTGTGCGTCGCCTGCGGCCTCTGCGCCCGGATCTGCCCGACGTCCTGTCTCGAGATGCATGTCGTCCCTTCAGAAGAGGGTGACCGCGAGTTGGGCGAGTTCATCCTGCGCTCGGGCCGATGCATGTTCTGCGGCCTCTGTGCCCAGGTCTGTCCGGTCGACGCGATCACGATGAGCAGCGAATACGAACTGTCGGTCACCGAGCGGGACGGCCTCATCTACACCAAGACAGAACTGGCCGCCATCGGCACCCAGTCTCCCGTCTGGTGGGAAACTGGATTGGGAGCGGACGACGACTCCCGCCGCCCCCGCGACCGTGCCTACGACCGCTTCCGCGAGGCGGCCGCCGAAGTCGAGTACGAGAAGCGCTGACGCACGTCGTCAGGCGACCGTCGCGGCGAGGTCACGCAGGGTCGCCATATTCTTGCGATCCCCCTCACCGTCATCGCCCTTTTCGGTCTCCAGGATCCCGGGCACGTCTGCCCATTGGGGGTCCTGGAGGAACCAGCCGAATCCCTCCAGACCGATCTCCCCCTCGCCGATGTGGGCGTGGCGGTCCTTGTGGCTGCCAAGGCCGTGCCGGGAGTCGTTCAGATGGATCGAGCGGACGGCGGAAATGCCGATCGACCCCTCGATGGTGTCCATCAGAGCTCGATAGTCCGCCTCGGCCCGGAAGTCATATCCGGCCGCGAACAGGTGACAGGTGTCGAGGCAGACACCCAGGCGCTCGGACCACGAGACACCCGTTAAAATCGCCCGCAACTCCGCGAGCGTTGCACCAAGGGTCGTCCCCTGTCCGGCCGTCGTTTCCAGCAACGTCATTGTTTTCGGCGCGTCTGGTGTCCCATAGATCCCGTCCAGCGCCGCCACCACCCGGGCCAACCCTGCCTCCGTCCCAGCCCCGACGTGCGCACCTGGGTGGACCACCAGATACGGCACCCCCAACGCGTCGCAGGAGCGCAGTTCACCACCGAGTGACCCCGCAGACTTCTCCCACAGCGCGTCGTCCGGCGACGCGAGGTTGATCAGATAGGAGGCGTGCGCTACAAGGGCCCCGGACACGATCCCGACCTCATCCGCCTTGGCGCGGAAGGCTAGAGCGTCATCCGGGGACGGAGGCTTGGCCGCCCACTGACGCTGGTTCTTGGTGAAGATCTGGCAGGCGTCCATCCCAAACTCGGCGGCGCGTTCCAGTGCTTTGTGGGTGCCTCCCGCGGTCGACATGTGGGCCCCGAGTCGCATACGTTCCTCCTAGCTATCGGGCGCCCTAGACACGGGAACCGCCACACGGATGCGGCAAAGCGTATCATGGGGTGAACGGACAGTCACCGACCCGCTAACATCGCCGTGATGTCTGCCCGCTCCGTACGTCCGGCGGGAGTCTAGGCAACCCGTGGCGCCGGCTCTGCGTGCGCCGAGGTCACGTGGGGCCAACTCCGTCCGGACCGTTGTCATGCCGTCTAGTGCCGAGGTGGTCATCGTGGCGGGCGATCCCATTCACATCTCGCTGGTCGTGCCGGCCTACAACGAATCGGCCCGGGTGGAGGCGTCACTCCGGTCGATCCTTGCATTCCTGGCCGAGCAGCCCTACACGTCCGAAGTGATCCTGGCCGACGACGGCAGCACCGACGGCACCGCCGAAACGGCCCGCTCGATCTTCGCCGGCCACCCGACGGCCCGAGTGCTGACCATCCCTCATGGCGGCAAGGCGAGGGCGGTGCGGGCTGGGATGCTCGCCGCCCGGGGCGACCTCGTCGGCTTCTCGGATATTGACCTGGCGACTCCCCTCCACTACCTCAGCGATCTCCGCTCCTCGGTGCTGGGGGGGTGCGACATCGCCATCGCCTCACGGGAGGGCATCGGCGCCCAGCGCCAGGACGAACCGGCCTACCGCCACGTCATGGGCAGGGTCTTCAACCTGCTGGTCCGGGTCATGGTCCTCCCCGGCATCGACGATACCCAGTGTGGCTTCAAGCTGTTCGAGCGATCGGCGGCTCAGGCAATCCTCGCCAAGAGTCTCCTCTATGCCTCGGCTGACGGACCCGTGGTGGGACCCCGGGTGACGGCCTTCGACGTCGAGTTGCTGTTTGTCGCGGGCCGGCTCGGCTACCGCGTCTGCCCGATCCCGGTGGTCTGGACCGCCGGTAGCCACAGCAAGGTGAACCCGGTCAGTGACACCTGGAACAACTTCAAGGACGTGTTGAGGATCCGGCGCAACGCCTGGCGAGGTTTGTACCGCTAGGGGCACCGTTCGCGAAACGACGGTCTGGCGGATGAGGCGAATCTCCCATGGACCCGCTGCCACACTGACGTCCACGGTACGGAAGGCCGGGTCACGCGCCCCGACGATCACGTCGGGGTACCGCATAGAAGGCGACCCAAATGAGTTTTAACTTCTGGACATGCTCCAGTTCGTCTCCTTCTGGAGCGGCTCTGGGATACTGGAAATCCTCCGTCCAGCTGGTGTCCTCCGTAGAAACTCCCAGGAGGCGTGGCCACTGGCCCGTTCGCCGCAGTTTGGAGCATATCCGACGCCCTTTCGGAACCAAACTTGGTGCCC
>CADCWH010000065.1 GCA_902806395.1 uncultured Thermomicrobiales bacterium
CACCTCAGGGGCGACCGCCGCCTCTTCCGGCTCGACCGCGTCGTCGAGGCGGAGCTCACCGACGAGCGCTTCGAGCGCCCCGACGGCTTCGACGTCCTCGCCGACGTCCTGCGCTCCCTCGCCACCGTCCCGGACACTTGGGCGGTCGAGGCCCGTCTCCTGACCACGATGGAGGTTGCCGTCGCGCTCGTCCCGGCCGACGTGGCGGTGCTCGAGGAGCACCCCGACGGAGTCACACTCCGCTGCTTCACCCGCGACCTCGACTGGATGGCGCGCATGCTCGCCCGCCTGCCCGTCCCCTTCGCCGTGGTCTCGCCACCCGAGCTTCGCCCCGCCGTCCAGGCCCTGGCGGCCCGCCTCCTCGCCTCGCTCGCCCCCTGACTCCTTCGGTGGCAACGATCGGATTGCTGGTCGTCACGACGCCGACATTGCCAACGCGGAACACGTACGGGACGCCGTTGCCACCACGTAAGTCACCTGCGAGGACACCGTCGACGTCCCGCGACCGTCCCCGCCGTGGCCCGCGACCGGCGGAAATTGATCGCGGACCGCCGCGCGGGCAGGCCGAGGGATCGATCGCCGACCGGCGTCCGACCTGCGGGATGCTGATCACCGCTTGGAGCCGCCAGCGCCCCCGCTGCCGCTGCCGAACACATCGGAGCCTCCCCATCCGTTGCGGGTGTCTGTCGTCCCAGCGCTGTCCGCGAGCGAGTGCGGTCCCGCTGTGGCCGGGACGTCGTCGCTTTCGCCGTTGCCGCCGGACGGACGTGCTCCCGCCTTGGCCACGTTGGTCCATTCCGAGGAGCCGAGCTCCAACGGGACCACGCCCTGGTCGGCGCACCCGTCAAGACCGGGTCCGTCCGCATTGCACCGGTCGACGCTCCACCGTGCGTCGCTCCAGAGGAACACGACGCGCGACGTTCTCCGTAGGCTCGTGCTCAACCTACCCTCGTCCGGCCCCCGTTTGCTACTATGGATGCTGCCAATGCTCGCGCGTTCCCGCCCGGAACGCGGATGCACCACATCCCCCGCCCCTCGGAGCCCGCCCTATTTTGATGACGAACTTGGCGCATGTCCGGCCCCAACGCTTGCTTACCGCGGTCCTCTCGCTCGTGGTCGTGGTTGCCGCCCTCGCGCCGTCGATCTCAGCCCCCGCGCCCCTCGCCCGTGCCCAAGACGAACCCGTCCCCTCCGGCGACGTCATCGTCGTCCTGGAGGAGGACGCCACCCTGGCCGAGGTCCGGGCCGAGGCGACCGACGAGGGCGTCCAACCCGAGGTCGTCTTCACCGAAGTCATCGACGCCTTCGTCGCCGACGTCACCGCCGCCGAGGCCGAGGCCCTCGCCGCCGACCCCGACGTCGCGGGCGTCTTCCCCGACTCGCCGGTCTACGCCGCCGCCCAGGAGATCCCGACCGGCGTCGACCGCATCGGAGCTGACGAGAACGTGGGGGCCGACATCGACGGGAGTGGGCCCGGCGTCGATGTCGACGTCGCCGTCCTCGACTCCGGGATCGACGCGGCCCACCTTGACCTCGACGTCCAGCCGGCCATCGGCGACAACAACTGCCAGGACACCGGCAGCTACGACACCGACGACACCGGCCACGGCACCCACGTCGCCGGCATCGTCGGTGCCATCGACAACGACCGTGACATCGTCGGCGTCGCCCCCGGCGCCCGACTCCACTCGGTCAAGGTCCTCAAATCCGACGGCGGCACGATCTCCACCCTGATCTGCGGCCTTGAGTGGGCCGTCGCCAACGCCAATGTGATCGACGTCGTCAACATGAGCATCACCGGTGAAGCGGCGGCCGGCGAGGACCTCGACGCTTGTGCTGGCAGCCCGCTCCACACTGCCGTCTGTGCCACCGTCGCCGCCGGCATCCCGATCATCGTCTCCGCCGGCAACACTGCAGTCGACGCGAAGCTCACGATCCCGGCCACTTACCAGGAGACCATAGCGGTGTCGGCCCTATCGGACCTTGACGGGGTCTTCGGTGCAGCTGCGACCACCTCCTGCAATTCGGCCTACCAGGACGACACCTTCGCTAGCTACAGCAACTTCGGACCGGAGGTCGACATCGCCGCTCCCGGCAGCTGCATCCGCTCCACGAGAGCCGGCGGCGGCCTGGTGTCCAAAAGCGGCAGCAGCATGGCCGCTCCCCACGTGGCCGGCGCGGCGGCCCTCTATCTCGCCGCTAACCCGGGCGCCTCCCCGGCCGACGTCCGCGCCTGGCTCCTCGGCGCCGGCTCCCAGCCGCAGAAGAGCCTCGTCGGCTTCACCGGCGACCCGGACGGTAACCAGGAGCCCGTCCTCTGGCTCGGGGCTGACAACCAGCCCACCATGACGCCAATCAGGATCGCGACCTCGACACCCACTGCGACCAGTACCTCACGCCCGACAACGTCGTACCGCCTGTCCGGCGGCGGTCGCTCCCCCAACTCCGCCTCCTACACCTACATCCGTGACCGAAATCTCGCCACCTCCTGGAAGACCAATCGCTTCGCGTCCGGCCCGCCGGCCAGCGCTTTTGTCTACACCGATCTCGGCAGCCCAAAGCCGATCGGCACCATCCGATGGATCTTCGGCGAGTACGGCTACGCGGACGTCTTCCGGGTCGAGGTCTCGAACGACCTCTCGACCTGGACCCGGATCACCCGGCGCAACGGCAAGCCGCGTGGCCAGTGGATCGAGGCGCGGCTCTCGGCCCCCGTCACCGCCCGCTACGTCCGCTTCTTCTTCGAGAACCCGAACCGCGACCTGTATCTCGGCGGTCTGGCTGAGATTCAGGTCTGGGCGCCGAGCGAGGCCTCGCCGCTCGCCACTGCCACCCCGACGCCCACCCCGCCCCCCGCACTTGGGGACTCCGGTGCCTACGCGATCGTCGATAGCACCCAATCCAGCAACTCGCTGGACGCCAGCCTCGCCTACGACGGCAGCCAGTCCACCAGCTGGCGGACCAGCTACGGCAACTCGTCGCCCCTCAGCGCCGAGGCCCGCTTCCAGATAGGCTCGGTCCAGCGGATCGGCACCGTCCGCTGGGTATTCAACGTCGGTGGCCGGGCTGACGCTTTCGTCATCCAGCTCTCCGACGACGGCAACAGTTGGGGGACCGTCTTCTCCGGGGGCAACGCCCCCAGCGGCGTCGGGCAGGAGGTCGAGGTCGCTGGCGGCGAGACCGCCAAGTTCGTTCGCTTCGTCTTCTCGAACCCGAACGGCGACGCCGTCGTCGGCAGCCTGGCCGAGGTCGAGATCTACCCGCCTCTTGTCTCGGCCGGCCTCCCCAGCCCGTCCGCTACCTCGTCGGCCACTCCATCCGGCTCCCCGTCCGCGACCGCCATCCCGACCGAGACGCCGGCGGACACACCAGAGCCAACCGGGACGCCGACCCAGCCCCCGGTTGATGCGGCCCCGGCTACCGGCGACGAGCCTCCTACCCCTGCCCCGACCGAGACGCCTGCGCCGGACGTCGATCCGAAGACCGCCACCACCGTCGCCGAGCCCGACTCCCCGTCTGAGACGCCCACCCCCTCACCCGCGTCCACTCCGATCGAGATCGCCACCATCGCGCCGGCGGCAGCCGCCGAAGAGCCCACGACCGAGAGTCAAGAGCCGGGTGCAGACCTCATCCCCGTCGTCGGCGTCCGCCGGTCGTCGAACACGGCCAACGGCTGGACCGCCCTCGACAGCGACCCGGCCACCGTTTGGCGAACGACCGTCGTCCCGCCAGGTAGCCTTGCGATCCTCGCGCTGGACCTCGGTGCTCCGGTCGAGGTCAGCGCCCTCCGGTTGCTCGTCGCGGAGGACGGCTTCGCCGGCGCCCTCACCGTGGAGGTCTCCGACGACCTAACGACCTGGTCCGCCGTCGCAACCTCAACCGCCGCCGACCTCCCCGCCGGCGCCTGGGCCACGCTCTCCTTCAATGCGCCGGTCCAGACCCGCTACGTCCGCCTCGTCGTCGTCAACCCCGGCGACCTAGACATCCTCGGCGGTGCCGCCGAGCTCGAGGTGGCGGCAGCCTAGCGGCTGAACGAAGCCAGCGTGTTCCTGTTGGAACGCTTGGTAGTCCTCGGTCCGAGGGCACCCCGGCACAGCTATGGAAGAAGGGCGGTCGCAGGTTCTGACCGTCCTAGCGCGGAGAAGGCTGCTTCCGAGCCGCTGGCACAACCGGTCCGCGTTTTCACTACGCGGTCATGGGCCTTATCGCCTCTACCCTGGACGCAACCGCTCCCTCGCCGCGCGCCGGGATCCCCTGCGGTCCTCGCACCAGCAGCACGTACATGATCGCCAGCACCGGCAGGTGGCCGATCAGCTCCGCCGGCGGCAGGAACACGATCCCCGCGTTGAACGGCAGCCACAGCGCCAGGATCACCACCCGCGGCAGCTTCCCGGACAGCAGCGCCGCGCCCGACACGCACTCCACGATCCCTGCCGCGTAGACGAACCGCTGGTCCGTGAACCAGTCGATCCCAGCCAGCTTCGGCAGGTTGAAGTCGGGGTACTCCCGCAGGAACGCCTCGCCGAGCTCCACCGCCACCAGCTTCTCCGTGAACGCCAGCGTGATCAATGAGATCGCCAGCGTCACCCGCAGGATCGTCAGGGCGTGCGGCA
>CADCWH010000066.1 GCA_902806395.1 uncultured Thermomicrobiales bacterium
CTGACCATCATCTTCGTCATCGTCCGGGTGGCCCCTGGCGACCCGGCCACCGCCGCACTCGGCGACTACGCCTCGGAGGAGGCTGTCGCCTCGCTGCGAACCCGGATGGGTCTCGACGAGCCGATCTGGCGACAGTACCTGACCTTCCTGACCGACCTCGGCCGCGGCGACCTCGGCAACTCGCTCATCAGCGGCAAACCGGCTTGGGAGCAGATCAAATTCGTCCTGCCATACACCTTGGAGCTGACCTTCGCCGCGATCCTGATCGGCCTCGCCCTCGGGGTGCCGCTGGGAGTCGTGACGGCGGTCAAGCGCAATGGGGTCATCGATTACACCGGTCGGGTCCTGTCCCTGATTGGGCTGTCGGTGCCGGCCTTCTACCTGGGCATCCTCCTGATCTATACCTTCGCGGTCCAACTCGACCTCTTCCCGGCCGTCAGCAGCCCGCCATTTTCCGAGCCGTTCGGGAACCTGCACGCCTTGGTCCTGCCCGCCTTCACGCTCGGCTTGATCGAGACGGCCTACATCACCCGGATGACCCGCTCGGTGATGTTGGGCATCCTCTCCGACGACTACGTTCGGACCGCCCGCGCCAAGGGTTTGGTCGAACGGACCGTCCTGATCCGTCACGCGCTGCGGGCGGGGCTGATCCCGATCGTGTCGTTGATCGGCATCTTCGCGATCAGCCTGATCGGCAGTTCCGTGCTGACCGAGGAGGTCTTCGCCCGACCGGGTCTCGGTAAGCTGATGGTCGGGGCCACCAAGCAGCGCGATTACACGTTGCTCCAGTCGATCATGGTCATCTATGCCTTCTTCATCATCCTGATCAACATCGCCACCGACCTGGTGTATACGATGGTCGATCCCCGGGTCCGTCATGGATAGGAGGCTCTCGGGACACGTGGTTCCGCGATCACTCGTCGAGCCGCGGGGAGCCGCGAGGGAGTCGGTGCGATGGCGTCTGTGAATGCGACGGCGGAAGCGGGGGACGTGCCGGCGTCGGGGGGCATCCGGCTCGTCTCGCAGCGCGAGCGGGCCTGGCGGACGTTCAAGGGGAACAGGACGGCCGTCGTCGGGCTGGTCCTGATCATCTTGATCGTGGCGGTGGCGATCGCCGCGCCGCTGCTGGTCCCCCACGACCCATATGACCAGAGCACCCGCAACCGGCTGGCGGACCCCGGCAATGGCTATCCGCTTGGGCGGGATGACTACGGCCGAGACATCCTGTCCCGGGTCATCTACGGCACCCGAGTTGCCTTGGTGGTCGGCGTGGTCTCGGTCGCATTCGGTGGCCTGTTGGGTACTTTCATCGGTGTCGTCGCCGGATACCTCGGCGGCAAGGTCGACGCGGCGCTGATGCGGTTCGTCGATATCCTCCTCGCCTTCCCCGACCTGATCACCGGCCTGCTGGTGCTGGCGGTGCTGGGGCCGGGACTCTGGAAGATGATCTTCGCGATCGGCTTGACGATCGCGCCCCGCTTCGCCCGGCTGGCCTACGGACCGACGCTGTCGGTCAAGGCCAAGGACTTCGTCGATGCCGCCCGCTCGATCGGGGTCGCCAACCCCCGCATCGTCCGTGTCCACATCCTCCCCAACGTGGCTGGGGAGTTGTTGGTGCTGGCGAGCCTCTGGACCGCCTCGGCGATCCGGCTGGAGGCCAGCCTCAGCTTCATCGGCCTCGGAGTCCGGCCGCCGACGCCGACTTGGGGCCAAATGATCCGCGACGGCACGACCTACCTGACGAACGCGCCCTGGATCGCGATCACCCCCGGGATCGCCCTGCTCCTGACCGTGCTGGCCTTCAACCTGGTCGGCGACGGCCTGCGGGACGTGCTCGACCCGCGTTCGCGGGCCTGACGGGGATGGGGCGGCCGGTGCCCGTGACGCGATGATGCTGGCGATGTCGGACGGGACGACCATGCCCGCGGGGCGCGGAGGGATCCGGTGGTGACGGGACAGGCGACCGACGTGGTGATCATCGGCGGCGGCATCAGTGGTACCGCCGCCGCCTATGAACTGTCGCGGGCCGGGGCGCGGGTCGTCCTCTGCGAGCGGGGCGAACTGGCCAGCATGGCCTCGGGCTGGACGCTGGCAGGGGTTCGCCAGTCGGGCCGCCACCCCTCCGAACTGCCCCTCGCCAGCCATGCGGTCCGGCGCTGGCTGACCTTGGGGGAGGAGTTGGGCGCAGACATCGAATACCGGCGGGGCGGCAATCTCCGCCTGGCCCTTGCGGAGGACCAGGTCACCACGATCGCAGCGGTGGTCGAGGAGGCCCGGAGTGAGGGACTCGACCTGACGTTCTTGCCCGACAATCGATCGGTCCGCGAGATCGCACCCGCGCTGGCCGAGACGGTCGTCGCCGCCTCGTGGTGCCCGACTGACGGGCATGCCAACCCGACCGCCACCGTGCTGGCCTACGCAGCCGCCGCTCAGCGGCTGGGCGCGACCATCTTGACGGACACCACCGTCGAGGAAGTTGTCGTCGAGGGTGGGAAGGTCGTCGGGGTCCGGACCGACGGTGGCTTCCTGGCCGCCGACGTGGTGGTCGTGGCGGCCGGCATCTATTCGGACCGGCTCCTAGCTCCCCTCGGTCTCACCTTGTCGCTCACGCCCCGGCACGTCTCCGTGATCCAGACGGTGCCGACCGCGCCGATACTGGGACCGGTCTTGGGGACGGCGAGGGCCATCTTCGCCGGGCGGCAGCAGGCCGATGGCCGCCTACGGTTCACGGGTGGCAGCCAGCCCTGGGTCGCGTCCGAGACGGGCACGTTCCTCGATTCGGTCCAGCCACCGGCGACCGCGGTGGCGCGGACGATCACGACCGGGATGTCACTGCTGCCCGCCCTGGCCGAGATCCCGATCGCCAAGGTCTGGGGTGGCCTGATCGACATGACCCCAGACGGCCTGCCGGTGATCGAACGATCCGCAGAGGTCGAGGGCCTGGTGATCGCGGCGGGGTTCTGCGGACACGGGTTCTGCCTCGGCCCGACGACCGGACAGATCATCTGTGAACTGACGACGATGCCGGGGTCCACGCTGCCCCTCGGTCCCTTCCGCCTCGACCGATTCGTCGGGGGCGAAGCGGCCGTGACCGAGTTGCACGGCTAGGGGCGGGCGTTCTGCCGCAGGCGCACGAACTTCGAACCGGGGTTGGCGGACATCGGGGTTCGTCGATCGCCCCCGAACTGGGTCGGGAGCCGGTGCCGGTTGCGATCGCCTGCCGACGGACTATCCTTCCCGGACGCGGGACAGTCGATGCGCGCGTTCTTCGATGGGCGGTCCCGGCAGCCGAGCTTGGCCCGGGGTTGACCTTCTGGCTTGCCACACCGATTGACCGATGCCTGGGGAGGGTGTGCCGTGAGCTTGACGTTTCTCCATGCCGCCGACCTCGACCTCGACGCGGTGGTCAGCGGCGTCGGCCCAACCCCCCCTGGCATCACGATCGCCCTTCGGGATGCGTCGCTCGCCGCCTGGGATCGCCTGGTCCAGACGGCGATCGAGCGTGACGTCGCCATGGTCGTGGTGGCTGGGGGGGTGGCCCGGGACCGTCGGTTGAGCCCGCGTGCCCGCGTCGCGCTGGTCGACGGCCTGTCCCGCTTGACGGGCGCCGGCATCGCGGTCGTCGTCTGGGATGACGGCGGGAGCAGCGACGTGGCCGGCGGCGGATGGAGGGAGGAGGCTGCGGCCCTGACCGGGGTCACGATCGTCGGGGCTACGCCGACGGAGGTGATCCCGATTGGTCCCAACGGTGACGACCAGGTCACGCTGTATGTGCTCGGCGGCGATCCCGCGGACCTCGCGGACCGGGTCCGCGGGTTGCGACGCACGGGAGCATCCGGTTTCCACTTCGGACTCGTCCGGGCCACCATTGACACCAGCCCGGAGGGCCCCGACGCCGGCGCTCGCGTCTCCACCGACGACCTGCTGGCGGCGGGACTGGACTATTGGGCCGTCGGTGGAGATCACCACGGTCGAGTCGTGGTCGACGCTCCACCGGTCGTGATCTCCGGGACGATCCAGGGCCGTGGCTTCGGCGCCTCGGAATCTGGCCCAAAGGGCGCGATGCTGATCACCGCCGATGGGCCGACGGCCCGTGAGGTCCTCAGCATCGCCCTCGACACCGTGCGGTTTGCCACGGTGGTGGTCGACGTGACGCCCTTGGACCGGGTCGCGGACATCGGCAGGGCCCTGTTGGCGGGTCTCGACGGAGTCGAAATCGAGGCCGGTCAGGTAGGGATCGTGCGCGGCATCCTGACCGGGTCCGGACCGGTCCGGGATGACCTCAGGCGACCGGGAGCGATCGCCGGCATCCTGACCGACCTGTCCCGTGCCGGGATAGCCCGGGACCGGGTGATCTGGTGGGATTCGGTGATCGACCGGACCATGCCCGACATCGACCTCGAGGCGGTCCGCGACCGTGGGGACCTTGCGGCCGAGGTCCTCCGCGTCGGGGCCGACCTGCGCCGAGACCCCGCCTCCCTGGCCGCCTGGGTCCGATCGGTCGCTGGCGGCCTGGGATCGTTCGAGGGTGACCCGTGGTCGAACGGGGGAAGCTCGGATGGGATAGGGGGTTGGGACGCTCCGCTGGCCGAAGCGGAGGCCATCGCGATCAATGAGCTGGACCGGGACGGCGACGCGTGAGGGACTCGATGCAGATCCGCGGCTGGCACATCGACGGGTTCGGCGTCCTCCACGACTACCGAGTGGAGGACATCCCCGCTGGCCTGACCGTGTTCTCCGGTCCGAACGAGGCCGGGAAGAGCACCTTACTCGCCTTCATCCGGGGAATGCTGTTCGGCTTCGTCCCGGGACCAGGCGGCGTCGACACGTACCCTCCATTGCGCGGAGGGCACCACGGCGGTCAAATCACCCTGGCCGACGGGGAAGGTGCCACCTACGTCGTCGCGCGCACCGGGACACGGCGCGGTGCGCGCATCACCCGCGACGGCGAGCCGATGCCGGACGACACGCTTGCTTCCCTGCTGGGGGGGACGGACCGCCACCTCTTCGACGCAGTGTTCGCTTTCAATCTGGCCGATCTCCAAGCATTGGAACACCTCGGACATGCCGAGATCCAGGAACACCTCACCCTCACCGGCATCGCCGGTGCGGCCCGGTCTCCTGCCCAGGCCATCCGGTCTCTCGCCGCTCGCCGGGCTGCCTTGGGCACTGACGGTCGCCTCGCGGGTCGGGCCGACCGGGGTCAGGACCCGTTGGCCGACGTCACGGCTCGCCTCGCCCGCGCCCGTGAGGCGTTGGTGGCCTACGACGACGTGCGAGTGGCCGAGCGTGAGGCCGGGGAACGGATCGCGTCTCTCGATGCCGCCCTCCGCGCCGCCCGTGCGGAGCGGGACGAGGCATCACTCGCCCTGCGGCTTTGGCCCGCCTGGCGGTCCCGCCAGGAGGCTGAAGCCGCACTGGACGAGGTGCCGGATGTGGATCCGGTCGCCGATCAGGCGGAGCAGATCGACGGGCTGGTGACGGATATCGCCGACTACGGGGCCGCAATTGAGCGGTTGGGTTCGGCCGCCGCCCGGCGGGACGAGGCTGCCGCGGCCATCGAAGCACGATTGCGGGACCTCGGCCCGGATTGGGACCGGTCCCGGCTGCGGGACACGGGCGATACCACCGCCATCCGCCAAGTGGCGGCCGGCTTCGCCGACCGGGTTGAGCGCGCGGAGTTGGCGGCCGAGGCGGCTGCTCGTGAGGTCCTCGCGGCGCGGGGCCGTGTCACCCGCGAGGTCCGGGAGAGAGCGGAACTGGAATCGGCGATTGCGGCCGGGACCGCAGGTATCGACGAGGAGGCATTGCTGGGGCGGCAGGCGGCGATCCGCCGGATGCGGGCCCGACGGGCTGACCTGACCAGTGGCATCCTCCAGGTCCAGGTCGCTCGGACGACGCTGGACGGTTTGGAAGAATTGCGATTCCAGGCCGCGACGTCGCCGGGAACCGGCGGCACCCTGTGGCTTGGTCGCCTCTTGGCCGTCGCCGGGCTCGTCCTGCTCGCGCTGGCGATCTGGGCCGGCGTGGGAGACGACCTAGCACCAGCTGCAGCCTACGCGGCCGGAGGGATCGTGGCGCTGGTCCTCGGGGCGGCGCTGATTTCTCAGGTCCGGCGGGGCGAGCGTGACCGGAAAGAGCGGCAGGGGCGCATCGGGGCTCGCTACGCCGCCGCCCTGGCGACGCTGGAGGAGCAGACGGTGCGGCTCGCGAACGTCCGCACGGGTATGGCGGTCGACGCCGCCGCGGCTGGCTGTAGCCCGGAGCCGACATCGACCGAACTTGAGGAGGCCGACCGCAAGGCAGCCGACGCCCTCCAGTCGCTCCGTGAAGCCGAGTCCCGTCGCCACGACTTGGACGCCATGGCTGAACGGGTACGGGAAGCCGAGGCTGCCGCCGATTCACGGGTGGTGGAGCAGTCGGACCGTGTACGAGAGCGCGACGCCATCGTTGGTGAGTGGAAGGCGTGGCTCTTCACGACCCCCTTGCCATCGACGCTGCCGCCGCGTGGGATCCTCGCCTTTCTGGATCTGGTCGACAGTGGCCGCCAGCGACTCGAGACGGAGACGGCCGCCATCGAGGACGCATCGACGCTCCAAGCGACCGTCGAGCGCGTCGAGGGGACGTTGGCCGATGTGTCGGGGAACCTCCGAGCGGGTACGGGCGGATCGACGCATGTCCCGAATGGTGGTGCGGTCCATAGCGACGGACCGACGGCGTTCGAACGGGGTGAGCCGACTGTCGAGGCGATCCGGTCGTTGGCGGCTCGCCTGGAGGTAGAGCGCGAGCGACAAGGGCAGCGCGAGGCACTCCGTGCCGCGATTCGGACCGCCGACGCACAGATGGCGGCGATCGCCACCGATGCCGATCCCGGCCCGATCCGCGACCGGCTCGCTGAGGGTGATCCCGATCGGTGGCGCGGTCAGATCGATGTCGCGACGTCGGTCGAACGGGAGACGACGGAAGCCCTGGCCACCGCCCGGCGAGAGGCAACTGAGGCATCGGTACGCCGACGCGCGCTGGAGGTGTCGACCGAGGTCGCTGACCTGGAGTTGGAACGGAATGCCTTGCTCGCCGAACGGGCGATCGCCCGGCGCGAGGCAACGGTGCTGGCGATGGCCGAGGGGTTGCTGCGGGAGATGGTCGCCCGCGTAGAGCGGGAACGACAGCCGGAGGTACTGCGCTTGGCCTCCGGACTCTTCGAGCGGATCACGGACGGCCAGTACCGGCGGGTGTTCCGTGAGGTCGGGGGAGCAGGTGGGCTGGCGATCAAGGCCAACGACGGGTCGGTCCGGCCACCGGGAGCCCTCAGCCGGGGAACGCTCGAACAGCTCTATCTCGCCCTGCGGCTGGGTCTGGCGGTGGCCTTCGTGCCCCGGGTGGGGAAGCTGCCGCTTGTCCTCGACGACGTGCTGGTCAACTTCGACCCGGAGCGGGCCCTCGGTGTCGCCCGGGCGCTCCAGGATGTCGCCCGGGATCGTCAGGTGCTGCTGTTCACCTCCCAGCCCGCGACGGTCGATGTGATGAGGTCCGTCGAGGGCGGAGTGGCGCACTTCGCCATGGCTCGCCACGGCACGGGCGGGGACTGGGTCGACCGGTAGCGGCTCGACGCGTGACGGGCTGGCCCC
>CADCWH010000067.1 GCA_902806395.1 uncultured Thermomicrobiales bacterium
GGGCCGGGGAGGCGATGGTCGTCCCCCTACCGGGAGGAGGCCAGGGCGTCACGGTGACGCTGACGCCGGCCAACCCCGGCGGCCCCGCGCCCGACACCTTCGGGCCGACTGACCCGCCGTGCGAGTTTGGCGACTGAGGCGGCACCCGGTGGCGCACCCGGCATCGGGCCCCAAGAACGGGTGTGTCGCCGTGATGCGGACGTGCGACATCGTCGCGCGCGTTTGGCTGGACGGCGCCGTGAGCGACACCCTCCCATGACTCGCGTTCGGTCCTCGGCATCTCGGTGCCGGTCAGGCCGCGTGGTGGTGCGGTCCCGACATCGCGAGGTTGGGCCAAGCGTGAGAAACGCAGCCGTTCCGCTTCGCCAGCCCGTCCGCGATACGAGGAGGCAGGGGACGGGATCGAGGGTCAACGACGACGGGCCGCGAGGGGGCTCGCAATGGTGAGGCAGGAGAGACGGGATCGAGTGGTCGGTGGTCAGGGGGATGTCACGCCGCGGTGTCCGGGGCCGACGGGGGGTTGAGCGGTGGTCGGGCCAGCCAGGCGGCAGCCCTCTCGACGCGGGCGACATCGCCGGGGAGGGTGATGCCCTGGCGGGCGGATTGGAGGGCGAGGCGGGCCTCTTCCAGGAGGGGGGCGTGGCAGGCGGGCGGGGTGTTCTCGACGATGCGGCCCAGGGTGACGACCAGGTGCTCCATCAGGGCGACATCGGCGGCGCCGTAGTGGCGGATCTGGCTGAAGGCGACGGTGACCAGTGATGCGCGGGAGGGGCCTGGGAACACCAGCAGGCCGCGACCCCCATCACCGCGCCGGATGGGGTCGCGCTCCGGGCGCCGCCCGACCTCGACCAGGGCCTCGCCGAGGCGGTCGAGGCAGATGGTCGCCGTGGTCGGGTCATTGATGCTCGGGGAGAGTGATTTGAGGGCGATGTCGGCCAGTTGGCGGATGCCGAGGTCGACATCGTTTTGGAGGGTCCGCTCGGAGCCGACGGCGACCGCCCCCCGGATCACGTCCTCGACCTCCTGCCAGTCGCGGTCGACGGCCGGGGCGCCCGAGGGAGCGCCGTCCGGTATCCCCTCCCCCACCTGATCGCCTGACCGGGACCCGGACCCGGACAGGTGACTGTCGGGTCCGAGCGCCCAGACCGAGGCCAGGACCGCGCCGGGCATCAGGAAGGCACCGACGGGGACCGCGAGCCGCACCGCCAGCGGGCCACCCTCGTGCGCCCCGGCGACCAGGCCCCGCAGCGATGCCTCGTCCACGCTCTGGATATATCCACCGGAATCGATCCGGATGTGAAATCCGGTCTCGTCCGGCAGGGAGCACACGTCCGCCGCATCTACCACCGTTTCGCCGTGGCGTGGGAAGACTTCGTCGACCAGCCCAAGCGTGTCTGCCCCGGCGTGGGCGACCACCACCCAGGCTTGGATCGAACGGGCGATGTGGTGGATGTAGTAGATCAGGAAGCCGATGCTGATGAAGGCCAACGCGATCCCGACGGTGACCGAGATGCTCGGGACGAATGCCCGGCCCCCCTCGTCCTCCGCCCGGATCGTCCGGAGGACCAGCAAGGCATAGGTGAACGTGCCGATGAAGCAGCCGAGGACGATCTGGTTCCCGCGATCGCCGGTGAAGGCCCGCAGCACGCGTGGGGTGAACTGGGCCGACGCCAGTTGGAGGGAGACCACCGTCAGGGAGTAGACGACCCCGATCACGGTGATCATCGTCCCGGCGATCGCGGCCAGGACACCCCGTGCCCCATCCGCGCCCCCGCCGAAGGCCCAGGTATTGACGATCCGGTAGCGCTGCCCCTCGTCGAGCCGAAGGATCTCGTCGAGCCGGACGAGAGCGAGGGCCAGCAAAGTCGCGGCGATCGTCATGAGGGTGGGCACGAACCACAGGCTGTCCTGCAAGTCGTACCACCGCGTCGATATCCGTTCCCGAGGGGTGCCGCGTCGCCCCATTTCGTCCTCCGTGTCTGACGGGTGCCGCGCCCCGCGCGCCGACCCGCACGCATGCGGCATTCCCGGTCACGCCGTCCCGACCGCGCGGTCGGGACGGCCCTCCGGTCAGATCACGGTAGACCTCGAGATACGCACCGGATCGTCCGGGCACCGTTGGTGCGCTCGGGAGCCCGACACGAGTCCCCGCGCGGAGGATGAAAGGACGGATGACGTGACGCTCGACCCGATCACCCACGACTACCTGGCCCTGGCCCACGGCATCGACCGGCTGATGCCGGGATTCATCGACGCCTACGTGGGTCCGCCCCGCGCGGCCGACCGGCTGGGCGACGCCGAACCGGCGACGCCGATCGGGCTGCTCGAGCAGGCCCGGGCCCTGGTCGATCAGGTGATGACGGCGGAGTACCCAGCGCGGCGCCGGACCTATCTCGCCGCGCAGGCCGAGGCGATGGTGGAGGTCTGCCGGTCGCTGGCCGGCGAGGCGATCGACTATGGGGCGGAGGTGCGGGGCCGATTCGACATCGCGCCGAATCACACGCCCGAGGCGACGTTCGACGCCGCGATCGCCGAGATCGAGGACATCCTGCCGGGGACGGGGCCGATCCCGGCCCGGATGGCGGAGTGGAGAGAGCGATTCACGGTCTCGCCGGAGACGGCGATGGGGATGCTCGACGTGATCGTACCGGAGATCCGGCGTCGGACGCTGGACTTCATCGACCTCCCGGACGGGGAGGACGTGCAGTTCGCCCTGGTCCAGGATCAGCCATGGGGTGGGTACAACTGGTTCCTGGGGGGCGGGCGGTCGCGAGTCGAATTGAACACCGACCTGCCGATCCGGGCCAACGGGTTGACTGGCCTGGTCTGCCACGAGGCGTACCCGGGGCACCACACCGAGCATAGCGCCAAGGAATGGCACCTCTACCGGGAACGGGGGTGGGACGAGCACGCGGTCCAATTGATCAGCACGCCCCAGGCGGTGATCTCTGAGGGGATCGCGACACTGGCCGAGACGGTGGTGTTCCCGGGCGGGGAACTGCACGCCTGGCAGGCGGAGACGCTCTACCCCCGGGCCGGGATCACCGGCGACCCGGAACGGGAGTCGCGCCTCGACGCGGCCGGGCGGGCCCTGCGGGCGGTGAACGCCAACGCCGCCCTGCTGCTGCACGGGGATGGGGCGACCGAGGACGATGCGGTCGCCTACATCATGCGCTACGGGCTACGGGACGAGGCGGAGGCGCGGCAGTCGCTGCGCTTCATCGCCGACCCGACCTGGCGCAGCTACGTCTTCACCTACCACGCCGGCCGTGACCTGCTCGGTCGCTGGCTGGACCGGGGCGAGCCCGACCACGCCACGCGGCTGGCCAGATTCCGAGACCTGCTGACGACCCAGGTCACGCCGTCGATGGTAGCGGGGTGGCTCGACGGCGATGCGGAGGGTGCCACGGGGATCGGTCCCGAGACCGACGGGATGCGGGGAGCGGCGGCCGACATCGGTACCGAGCCCGAGGCGATCCCCAGCCCCAGCTAGCCAGGGGAGATCACCGGGCGACGACTGGCATCAGGCGGGGGCTGCGTCCACCATCTGCCGGGTCGTGACGTTGAGACGATTCCACAGGTTGATCATGGCAATCGATAGCACCAGCGCCGAGAGTGCCGGCGGGTCATAGTGATGGGCGGCCTCGTCCCAGATCTCGTCCGGCACCGGGTCGGCCCGGTCGCTGAGCCGGGTGGCGGCCTCGGTCAGGGCCAAGGCGGCCCGTTCGGCGTCGGTGAAATAGGTCGTCTCCCGCCAGGCCGCCACCGCGAAGACCCGGGAGTCGGTCTCGCCGCCCCGCATGAGGTCGCGCGCGTGCATGTCGACACAGTAGGCGCAGCCGTTGATTTGGCTCGCGCGCAGGTGGACCAGGTCGAGGGTGCGCGGCGGGACGCCTCCCCCCTGCGCGGCGGTCGAGACGGCGATCAGGGCGTCCAGCGCTCCCGGTAAGGTGATCGCCGGGTTGTCCATTCGGGTTCGCATCGGTTCTCCCCTCGTCATAGCGGCCGATTCTCGGCCGTCACCCATCTGACGGGCGAGGCGGGGGGAATGTGACCGCCGCCTGACCATGGACTGGCCGGCGGTACGAGCTGAAGCGCATCGGTCCCACCCGTGGGAAGTCGCCCACCGGATGATGGGCTCGTCCGACGGGGCGGAGGACGTTGGGCAGGCGTCCTGGCTGCGCCTTGACCGGTCTAGCCGTGGCCCCGCGTTTCCCGATCGCGGGGGAGTGATCAACGAGATCGAACTGATCACCGAAACGGATCGTCCCCGCCGGTTGGGACTGGCGGTCTTGGACGGCTGCGCGGCGGGATCACCCCCGCCGAGTGATCCGGGCGGGACCGAGAGCACTCGGATCCAGGCCGGAGCGACCCGACCGATACCGACGGGGGCGAGTGCTAGGGTGATACCCGCCCACGGCGGGGACGACCGGCACGGTGCGGCTGACCGCCGTGCTCCACCTGAGGACAGGTGGATGGTCCGGCGATGGCCGGACGGTGGCCAAGGGTCCCCGAGCCTCTCAACCCGCGGCGGTCGGCTCACCATCGAGCCACTACCGGGCCAACGACGCGTGGGAAAACGAGCGCCGCCGGCCGCCCTCTTCGGGTTGGCCGGCGGCGCTCGTTGGGGGATGAAGGGTGAACTCGTCAGCCGGCGCCACCATGGGGGGCTATGGGCCGGTGAATGGTCATCCCCGCCGTCTCATCGCGGGACGAGACCGACCGATGGGGCCGGGGGTACTGACTATCGGTACCAGCCGAAGGGCTGAGTGGCGGTGGTGCGGGTCTGCATGTCGCGGCGGGCCTCGTCGGCGGTCGGGTAGCCGACGCCGGAGCGGAGGACTTCACCGTAGTAGCGGTCGAAGCGAGAGGTAGCGGCGGCCGGGCGGCGGAACAGGGTGCGGAGGGTCTTCACGGTGGGCTCCTGGGGTGGGTACGCGTCGTCGCATATCATCATATGCTCACATTGGCATAAGTGTATCTCACTTCGTCCCGCAATTCAACCCCCGTGAGGTCAAGAACTCGTGAAATCGGTCCTGACCGCCACGTGCGGGACGGCGTATGGGCGGACGGGATGATCCAGGCTACAAACGGGTCACCCACCGCACCAACAGTGTCGGTACGCGACCCGGGAAGGGGGTGAGGAGGGTCGTCACCGTCGGGCGACACGGCGAATCTGGGCGAACGGCCGATGACCACGCGCTATGGGTCTGGTCGAGACACCCGTCCGCCGCTCCCCGGCCCATCGGGTGATACGGCGTGCGAAGTGCGGAACGTGGGCGAGCACCGCGTGCGGCGCACGGGCCATCCTTGGCGCCGAACGACTGCCCACTGTCGACGCTGGCCGCCCTACCAGGCGACTGGCCCCGCCAGGCACCGGCGGGCAGAGGCACCGGCCGGGAGCGGCAAGCGTCCGGACGACTGGAGCGACCCAGGTCACCTCGCAGGCGCCGGATGTCCTCCACGTGTCGGCCACGCGCGTCCCGGGGGCCGTGAACCGGCCACCGCTCGACATCAGGGGCCACATCACGCGACACGGGCGACACCGGCGGGGGGCGAGCCTGTGGCCTGGGACCACCGGTCGTGCCCTGTGCCGCGGGGCGGGAAACGAGGACGCGTCTCCTCCATGAGTTGGGAGTACGAGCGATCGGGGGCGATCGCGAGTCCCTCCCCTGCCCCACGATTCGGAACCGTCCCGGCGGCCGATGCAACCCATTGGGTCAGGACCGCGAGGTGCTGTCGCCCGGGGCATCCGTCCATCCGGGCGACCGGGGCAGCGACCCGCGAGACACTCCCGCCTCAGAGGCCGAGGGCGGCCTTGCCGATCAGGGTCAGGGCCACGTCGTCGATCGGGGGATTGCCGAGCCCGGCCCGGGCGTCGCGGAAGTAGCGCTCCAGCGGGAACTGCTTCTGGAGCCCACTTGACCCGACGACGCGCAAGGCCATGTCGGTCACGGCGATGGCGTGATTGGTGACGGTGTACTTGGCGGCGGCGAGTTGCCAGCCCAGGGCGTCGCGGTGGTGCGGGTATTCGGCGTATGTCTCGGCGGCACCGTAGAGGGCGGCGCGAGCCTGGAAGAGGAGGATCTCCATCTGGGCGACGCGGTGCTGGACCGAGGGGATCTCGGCGATCGGGCCGCCGACGGCGGTCGGACGGCGCTCTCGGGCGTACTGGACCGTGAAGTCGCGGGCCGCCTCGGCGATGCCGAGATAGACGGCGCTGCCGAGCAGGTTCCAGCCGGTCGTGGCCCGCCCGGGGATGTTGGCCGGGTCGGGCAAGCGAGCATCGCGGGGCACGAAGACATCCTCGAAGACGACATCGTGGCTGCCGGTGGCGCGCATGCCGAGGTTGTCCCACGTCTCGTCGATCCGGACCCCGGGCGCGTCCATCGGGATCAGGAGTTGGCCCCGGCCGATCGAGCCATCGTCACCCTGGATGGCGAGCAGGGTGGCGGCGTAGCGCAGTTCGGGGGAGAGGGTCGTCCAGGTCTTGCGGCCATTGACCCGCCAGCCACCCTCGATGGGGACGGCGAGGGTGGCGTACTGGCCGCCGCGGCTGGGGCTGCCGAGGTCCGGTTCGCTCGCCACGCCATTGATGAGGGCCCCATCGGCCACCACCTCGCGGCAGACGCGCGCGAACAGCGGTTCCGGCCAGGCGCGGCTGTCGGCCAGTCCACCGACGACGGTCAGGTGCATGGTCGATGCGAGGGCGACGGCACCGTCGCCGCGAGCGAGGCGCTCCTGGGCCAGCATCATCTCCAGCGGGCTGGCACCCCGGCCACCGTACTCCTCCGGCACGGTCAGGGCCAGGTAGCCCGATTCGCGCAGGGCCGCGAAGGTGTCATGGGCGAAGGTGTTGTCCCGGTCGTGGGCGGCGGCGTTCTCGGCGGCGACGGCGGCCATCCGGTCGGCCAGGGCCATGAACTCGGCCTGCCGCTCCGTCTTCGGGTAGGGCGACCGGGTGGCTGGGGGCGCGGTCTGACCGTCCGTGGCGTGGGACTGGGTCGGCAACGCGGTGGTGGTAGGTGTCATGGGGGCTCCACGGGATGGTCTGGTCCCTGGCGGGTCCGGCGAGGTGCGGTGTGCTTCGTCAAGGGGAAGATACCGCGTCCCCACCACCGGCGTGGGTCACGGCGTTATTCGGCGCTGCCGGCGTCGCGTTCGGGAATGGTCTTCGCACGGAGAGCACCCCGCGTTCGTCCATCGAGGACGGCATGGCAGGTCGGAATTGAACGATGGGAGGATTTCATCGTGCCATCTTCATTGGTGTGGATCACCGCGTGTCACCATGCCTCCCCAGCCCCGCCGCTTGGATCGGGGTCGTCGAGCCGTTGGGCCGCGTGGCATCGCCGTCCCATCACTACGACGGGGCACGGGGCACGGGACGCGGGGCTCGCACCGATGTGGCGGGGAGCTCGCATGCCGGGTGCTGATTGACATGGCCTACACATGGGACCGAGCTAGGCGTCAATCGTGCTGAGACCAGTGGTTCCGACCTCGCCGCCGAGGTGTCGCGGCAGATCGGGAACGGGAT
Organism: uncultured Thermomicrobiales bacterium; assembly: GCA_902806395.1. The sequence goes on from CADCWH010000067.1 coordinate 7,535, forward strand.
ACGCAAAGGCGGGACTGGCGTGATCGACGACGAAAGGGATACATCATGACGCCCGAGAAATTGAGCCGGGACTTGCGACTGGGGTCGGGCGCGTTCCTCCGCCGGCGGCGGCGGGTGCTCCTCCTGTCGCTGGTATCGGCCGGGGCGATGATGCCGATCTCGCTCTACCAGATGGGGGTCATCGGCCACCTGCCGGAGCCGCCCCTACCCCGGCTGGATGCCGACGCGGTCGACGCGTCGGCCGAGGCCTACGCGATCCTGGCGACGCCGGACGCGGTGCTGGGGCTGGGCAGCTACGCCCTCACCGCTTGGCTGGCCGCCGCCGGGGGACAAGACCGCGTGCGGACGAGGCCGTGGATCCCCCTCGCCCTGGCCGCCAAGGTGGCTGGCGATGCCGTGTTCGGAGCCAAGCTGACGGTCGACCAGTGGACGCGGCACCGAGCCTTCTGCTCCTGGTGCCTGCTCGCGGCCGGGGCCAGCCTCACCGCCGTGCCACTGGTCGTGCCCGAGGCCCGCGCGGCGATCCGGCGGACGAGGTCTTGACCAGACGCTACTGCCATGACCACCGCCTGGTCGCGGCCGAGCGCGACCGACGCGGGGGCGCGCTCTTGTGATCAGGCTTCATGGGGCTGGGACGCGGGTCTTCCGTCTGCTAGCGACCGCCCGACGGACTGTTTCTCTCGTCCGGCACCCGGTTGGGCTCGCCCTCGCGGCCCCGTTCGCGGCCAGTGGGGGTTCGAGGGCCGTGGACGCCGTCCGACCCGCGATCAGGACCCACGTTGGCGACCCTCCCATCCGCCATACCCTGGCCGGTGGCCACATCGGCGTCGGTGGGCCTTGGGAATACGTGCGCACGGCCGTGGACCTCGTCGTCTGGGCGGGGATCGTGCCACTGGCGGCCCGCCTGCTCGCACGTGGTGGGGCCCGCCTTGGGGCGATGCGGGTCCAGCGTTGGTGGGCGGGCCAGATGGTGCGGACGCTCGGGATCCGGATCGACTGGGAGGGTCTAGACCAGATCGATCCCGACGAGGCGTACGTCGTGGTGGCGACGCACGAGGGGTTCACGGACGTGCTGGCGTTGCTCCGATTACCGCTCCCGCTCCGGTTCGCCGGACGGGACGAGCTCGCCGGGTGGCCCCTCCTAGGTCCCTACCTACGGGATACCGGCCAGGTGATCATCCGGCCAGAGGCGGGCGTGGCAGCCTACCGACGGCTGGTCCGGGAAGGGCGGGAGGTCGTCGGACGGGGTGAGAGCCTGGTCATCTTCCCGCAGGGAACCATCCTCGGGATCGAGACCGACTGCCTGCCTGGCGCCTTCGCCCTGGCCCTGGCCCTCGACCGCCCGATCTTGCCGGTCGCCCTGACGGGAGGGCACCGGGTCTGGGAGCACCCGTTCGGTTCCCGGCTGCGCCGGGGCGAGCGGATGAGCGTGCGCGTGTTGCCGCCGATCCCCGCCGGGGAGGTGCGGGCGAGGGGGATGAGGCAGATCCGGCGAGACGTCTGCCGAGGGCTGAAATCCGCCGCGCTGGACGGGATCATGGCTCCGCCCCGGCGATTCGTGCCGGCCCGGGACGGCTATTGGGACGGCTACGCCTTCGAGATCGACCCCGCCTTTCCGGACCTGGCCGCCGAGTTCGTCTCTCGCCGACGCGCGGGACAACGGGATCGCCGAGCGCCGGGGCACTGATCGTCCCCATCAA
>CADCWH010000068.1 GCA_902806395.1 uncultured Thermomicrobiales bacterium
ACACCGACCCGTCCGAGACCGGCGAAGATGGCCTGGCGACGCATGACGAGCCAGATGACCGGCAAACCTGGGCCAGCGGCGAAGTCGGCGAATCACTGCCGTGAGCTAGGACGGCCGTCCGACGCCAACGAAGGTCGCGGGACCGGTCCCTGACAAGGTTTCCCTAGACAACACTCTCCTGGCGGGCAGGCGATGGGACTCCGCGTCTCAGTCATACCCCGTGGCGGGGAATCCCTGCTCCTGCCAGCGCCGGTATTTCCAGAGACTGATGGCCCGGCGCACCTCGCGCAGCCCACGGGCGTCCATGTTCGAGAGGCCGAGCAACTCGTCGTCGGGGACGACGTCGACATCGCGGATGGCGCGGTAACCGTGGCGGCGGAGGATGTGGGCGACGCGGGGAGAAATCTCCAGGGTCTCGATGGGGGGATGGAGGCGTCGCTGGATGATGGACCAGCCCTCCTCGACCAGACTCCAGACCAGGATCGGCAATCCCATCACCAGTCCAGTCAGCCCCAACCAGCCGACCGAGAGCATTACCGTGGTGGCGACCGGCCCACCGAGCAGGATGGGCCCGAAGACGATCAGGGCACTGACCGCGACCAGGGCCGCCGAGCGGCGAACGGGGTCCTCGGCGAAGGGGTCGGCCAGGTCGCTCTGGCCCACCCCGGCCCGGCCGTACCCGTATCCTTGGCGCGGGCCGATCGGCCACTGTGACGGCGGGAGCGGTCGGGGCACGGGAGATCCCTCGGGAACGGGAAGCGGGCGGCGGAATCGGACGGGACATTCGATGCGGCCCGGGCGTCACCGGGGAGGCGCTCCTCCGTCACTATAGGGCGGCGGGTTCGCAGGGGCAACCGAGCGACCGGCACGGGAGAACACCGTGGCCCCATTCTCCTTGGGGACTCTCAGCCGGGATACGGAGCGGAGTTCCAACACTCTCGGAGGACGTCGCGCCACGTGCCCGCGCACCCATACAGATCTCCTGGCGTTATTCCCTCATCCCTGAAAAGGACGCGGCGAGTGGCACTACGCGCTCGCCGCTTTGCCCGGGAATGCGGAATCCCGCGGGGGCCATCGCGCGTCCCGCGGCCACATCACATGACCATCACCGACGTGGAGAGCCTGCCCCGTGACCCACCTCGCCTGATCCGAGGCGAAAAACGTCACGACGTCCGCGACGTCCTCCGGTGTGCCGATGCGTCGGAGGGGAATGTCTTCGGCCATGTGACGCACTGACTCACTCCCACTCGATCGTGGCGGGCGGCTTGGAGGAAATGTCGTAGACGACCCGGCCGATGCCGCGGACCTCATTAACGATCCGGTTGCTGATCCGCGCCAGGACCTCGTAGGGCAGGCGGGCCCAGTCGGCGGTCATCGCGTCCTGGCTGACGATCGCGCGCACGGCGCAGACCCGGGCGTAGGTCCGGTAGTCACCCATCACACCGGTCGAGTTGACCGGCAGCAGCACGGCGAAGTATTGCCAGACATCGCCCGCCAGACCAGCAGCCTCGACCTCTTCCCGGACGATGGCATCGGCCCGGCGCAGGAGGTCCAAGTCCGGCGCGGTGACCTCGCCAGGGATGCGGACCGCTAGGCCGGGACCGGGGAACGGCTGCCGCTCGACGATCTCCTCCGGCAAGCCGAGCGAGCGGCCGACCGCTCGGACCTCGTCCTTGAACAGGAACTTGAGGGGTTCGACCAGCTGGAACGTCATGTCGTCCGGCAGGCCGCCGACGTTGTGGTGAGTCTTGATCTTGGCGGCGGCCTTGGTGTCTTTGGTGGTGCTCTCGATCACGTCGGGGTAGAGGGTGCCCTGGGCCAGGAAGTCGAAGGGGCCGGCCTTGGCGGCTTCGGCCTCGAAGACGCGGATGAAGGTCTCGCCGATGCGGCGCCGCTTCTCCTCGGGGTCGGTGACACCCGCCAGCCGTTCGAGGAAACGCTCACCGGCGTCAACCGCGACCAGCGGCATCCCGAAGTGGCGGGTGAACACGGTCCGGACCAGGTCGGCCTCGCCCTGGCGCAGCAGCCCGTTGTCGACGAAGACGGGGGTCAGGCGGTCACCGATGGCACGATGGATCAGGGCCGCCGCGACCGAGGAATCGACTCCGCCGCTCAGCCCGAGCAGGACTCGGCCCTCGCCGACCCGCTCTCGAATGTCACAGATCGCCGCCTCGATGAATATCTCGGCCGACCAGTCGGTGGAACAGCCACAGACCTCTACGAGGAAGTTGCGGAGCAACTCGCCGCCCCGGGGCGTATGGGCCACCTCAGGGTGAAACTGGAGGCCGACGACGGTGCCCCTGCCCATCGCCGCGACCGGCGAATTGGCCGACCGGGCCAGGACATCGAAGCCCGGCGGCAGGGTGGCGATGTGGTCGCCGTGGCTCATCCAAACATCGAGCGCGGCGGGCAACCCGGCGAATAGCGCGGTGTCCCCGCCCGAGATCTCGATCGTGGCCGGGCCGTACTCGCGATGGTCGGCCGGGGCGACCTCTCCGCCGAGGGCCAGGGCGATCAACTGCATCCCGTAGCAGATGCCGAGCACGGGTAGTCCCCCGGCCAGCACCCACTCTGGCAGGGCCGGCGCCCCCTCGTCGTAGACGCTGGCCGGCCCGCCGGACAAGATCACCCCCCTGGGGCGGAGGATCTCGATATCCGACCACGGGGCATCATGGGGGACCAGTTCACAATAGACGCCGGACTCCCGCACCCGGCGGGTGATGAGCTGGCTGTACTGGGATCCGAAGTCGAGGACGACTACGGCATCGACCATCGCCTCACCAGTCCCCACCTGGGCCAGGAGATGGGCGGTCTCGGCGACGGGGGGCTCGGCTACCGGCGGCTGACCCTCGGTCGGATCGATGATCGGCGACGGGCCCACCCCCGCGTCGGGAGCGGCTCCGGCCCCGTCATTGGGCGACACGGCGGGTCGGGATCGGGTGTCGGCGCTCACGGCGGATGCTCCCTCCACGGGCGGTCGGCCCGAGTCATGCGGCTCGCCACCGGGGCGCCCCGTCGCGTCATCGCGGATGGACCCATTCTACCTGGTCGGTACGGCTCACCCCGCCGGCATCATCACGTCCCACCCTCCATGTCGTCGGGATGATCAACGCCATCGGGAGCATCGGCGGGCTGGCTGGCATCACCACCCAGATAGACATAGGACCGGTCGAAGGACCAATCGTGGATGGTCTCGATCTCGACCTCCAGGCGGGGCCGGAGGGGGTCGATCCGCTTGGTCAGGTGGAGGTCCACCACGCCCCGGTCATCGACGTCGAGGCAGCGTCCGAGGGCATCGAGCGCGATCTTGAGGCCGCCATCCAGGTCCCGGCGCATGGGGGTCTCGAAGTAGAACGTCAGATAGACGCCGAGCAGGGCACCGCGCAGTCCCTCCTCGTCGGCGATGGGCAATGTGCCGTTACGACGGGCCCGCTCCACGGTCTTCTCGACCTCGCGATGGAAGCGGCGGGCAGCGGCACTGAGGACGCGGCGTTTACCGACCGTGGCGTACTGGTGATTTACGCTCGGCGGCATCGGGAGGGTCAATGAGAGTGCCACCGGGTCCGGCGCGAGCTGCGATCGGGCCATGGCTATATCTCCATCCACCAGTGTCCGTACGCCCGGAAGGTACCGATAGTCTAGTTGTGGACGGACACGGTGACAACAGGCGATCCACCGCGAACGAACGCAGCGATGCCGCATGGGTGAGCCCTGGGGATATCGTGCGAGCCTCCCTGACCCATGTCGGCGGCGGTGGGACGATGGGGTATCCTGGCCCCACTCGCGGAGTGGGGAAGACACGCCGCGAGGATGTCGGATGACTGGGTGTCAGTGAGGGGCGCGCGTCATGGGGGCGATCCTGGGCCGGATGTTCGAGCATCACGTCTGGGCCAACCAGCGCCTGATCGACGCCTGCGCCGGTCTGGACGGCCCCGTGCTGGAGGCCACGCTGCCAGGCATGGTCGGGTCGATCCTGGAGATGTGGGTCCACATCGCGCTCAATGACCAGCACTACCTCTCGTCACTGACCCAATCGCCACCGTCGAACCCGATCACGAGAGCGGCCGGGTTCCCCGGCTTCGACGTGATCCGTGACGCCATGACGGCGAGTGGCGAGGCGCTGGGCGCGATCGCCCTGCGTCTGATGGAGGACGATGCGGTCACGGGGATCTTCAAGGGGGAGCCATTCTCGATCCCCAGCTCGGTCTTCCTGACCCAGGCGATCCACCACGCGACGGAACACCGGGCCGATATCAAGGCCGTGCTGACGAGCCAGGGCATCGAGCCGCCGATCATCGACATGTGGACCTTCACCGGCCTATGAGTCGCCTGCTCCCGCTCACCAGGATGAATCCAGACCAGGCGTTCCCGGTCACGTGCCCCGCCCGGCGCCCGGAACACGCTCCCCGACGGACCCACGCCGTGGCGGTGGCGTCCGCCCCATGATGACCTCTCCTCCAAGTATCAGCATCGAATCACCGGACGATGCGACCGGGGCCGCGGTGGTCTCCGCCCGAACGCGCGCTCTCGGTTTGGCTACGTCGCCTCCGCCCGTCTCGCCGGTGCGCCTTGCCGTGCTCCTATCGGGGACCGGTCGGTCGCTCGCCAACCTGCTGGCGACCATCGAACGGGGCGAACTGGCCGCGGAGGTGGTGACCGTCGTCAGTTCGGTCGAGGGCGCCGGGGGCCTGACGATCGCCCGCGATGCCGGGATTCCGGCACTAGCGGTCCCGCGGCGCGGGTTCGGGGACGACGCGAGTTACAGTGAGGCGATTCTCCGGGCCGTCGCGCCGGCACGCCCATCACTGCTGGTGTTGGCCGGATTCCTCCGAAAGCTCGTCGTGCCAGAGGCATTGGCGGGGCGGATCCTCAACATTCACCCCGCCCTGCTGCCAGAGGCCAGCTACGCCGCCGGGCGTGGCTTCTATGGCGAACGGGTCCATGCGGCGGTCCTGGCGCATGGGGCGACGGAGTCGGGGGCGACGGTCCACGTCGTGGACAACGGGTACGACACCGGCCCGGTGGTCTTGCGGGCGCGGGTGCCGGTCCAACCCGGCGACACCGCCGCGACCCTGGGGACGCGGGTCTTCGCGGCCGAATGTGTCCTGTATCCCGAGGCGATCCGCCGGGTCGCCGCGACCCTGCCCGGGCCCGACGAAGGAGATGATCCTTGGGCCGCCTGGTCGTGAGGTATGTCCCGGGCCAAGGCGCCGGCGACCCGGTGACGGTGCGCCCGGCCCGGAAGGGTCAGCGGCCGTCCGCGGGATGCGTGGCCCGGATATCGGGGGTGATGCTCTCCCCGGAGAGGAATGTCATCGCGCCGACGGCGACGGTCGCCAGCTCGGGCGGTGCGGCCAGATAGTAGCCCCGAGTGCCGCCGTCGAGGAACTGGAGGGCCTCGGTAACCGTCCGGTCCGGCTTCCGTTCGGGTGGCAGGCCGAGGGCGAAGCGAGTAAACGGTAGGCATGGGGCGGCGGCCATCACGAGGGGCAGGCGGATGCGACGGCCATCGGTGGCGATGATCGTCACCCCGCCCCGGAGGTCAGCCAGGGAGACGGGGCAATCCGTCTCGATGATGATGTTCTCCCCGGCGATGCCATAAACGAGGTGGGGGCCGAAGCGTTCGCGCATCGTGACGTAGTTGCCGGTGAAGCCGATCGATATGGCGTTGGTGCCGCGGCACTTGGTGTCGGGGTGGTCCGGGTGGTGGACATCGGCATAGGTCGCGTCACCGTCCTTGCCCACGACGCCCCGTCCGTCGAGGTCCAGTGCAGGCACCGAACGGAGGGCAACGGGGTCATAGCGCTCACTCCGGCCGACCCCGGTGGGCACCTTCAAGCTGGCGGTCTGGACCTGGAGCCGGGCGACCCGGCCGATGGGCACCGATCCCGGCTCAGCCTCGTTTCCGACCATCGCCTATCCCCTCCCCGCCCCGGCCAGGTGTCCGTAGTAGGTCCGAATGACCGCTCGATCATCGCTCGACGCGCCGCCGAGGCTACCATGTCCGACCCCGTGACGGAGAGGATGCCCGCTGGGCCGCTTCACCGGATGGCAGTCCCCGAATCTGACATTCCGCTCGGTTCGCCCAGCCCGACCCGGTCGATCGCCGGAACGGGGAACCTGAGTTCGCCCGGCCACCCCCGGGGTGAGGTGCCGGGGGCCGCTGACCCAGTACTCGTCAAGGATGGCCGGGTGGTCAGTCAGGCGACAGGACGAGTGGATCAGATTGGGGCGCTGGCGCGGCGTATGCACTCTCCGGCATCGTCATACCCAGACGGGGACGCCTGGTCTCCCGTCGCCCTTCCCGAGGAGGCCTTCGTCGTTGGTCAAGAACCCGATCCGCCTGACCCTGATCTTCGATGGGACCTGCGGCTTCTGCACGCGGTCGGCCCGCCTAGTCAGGGCCCTGGACCGGCATGACAGGGTGCAGGTCGTCCCGTCCCAAGCGTCCGGGACCGGGGGCCGCTTTGGCCTGAGCGCGGCGGATCTGGAGCAGGCCGCCTGGGCGATCGGCTCGGACGGGGAGAAGTACCGGGGTGCGGCGGCGGTCCAGATGGCTCTCGGGGTCGCCCTCGGCACGCCCCTGCCCTATGCGCTGTACCGGCTCCCGGTGATGCGGCAGGTCCAGGACGGCATCTATGCCCTCGTCTCCCGCTACAGGGGTCGCCTGCCCGGTGATACCCCCTACTGCGAGCGATACCCGGACGCGTGCGGTGACGTGGCCTGACCGGTGGACCATCGGGCTACCAGATCAGGGCTCTGTGGGGGGATCGCCGATCGTCCGGGGATAGCGCTGACAATGATCCCCCACTCCGACGGCGCCGGGACATCGTCAGCCATCACGCGATGGGCCCGTTGACCCAATCTGTCGTCATGGTCAGGTGCCGGCCCGTCGGCCAGGAGAGAAACCCGGAGCCAGACCAAGCGAGGCGTCCGTCACGGTGCGCCCTCGCCTCCCAGCATAGCCTGCCAATCCGCCCAGCGCGGTTCGACCCCGAACTCGGCGATGAGGAGATGGACCACCCGAGCCAGGGCGACGATCCCGGTCGGGGACGGGTCAGCGGGACGAGACACCTCCGCCCCGGTCGGGTGACCGGGGCGGAGGTGGTCGGGCGGTATCGATCCGGCGGGGCCGTGGGGACTACGAGCAGCCGAGGCTGTTGCCGCAGTTCAGGCACTTGTAGCAGGCGCCGTTGCGGACGGTGATGTGGCCGCAGACATCGCAGAAGGGGGCGTCACCCATCATGTTCGAGAGGTGGGCGTCCATCTGGTTGACCATGCCAGCTATGGGGCTGGCCAGTGGAGCTTCGGCGACGGCATTGGCGGTCGTCGATCCGGCGAGGCGCGGCATGCTCCCCAGCGGTTCGTGATGGCCGTGCCCGTTGCCGTTGCCATTCCCGTTGGTGGTGCCGTTGCCGCTCCCGACCGAGGCCGGAGCCATGGCGGCAGTGGCTGGCGCTGGGGGCGAGACGTGGGGGGCGTCGGCCATCGCCACCGAGGCGCCGGTCCCGCTGGCCATGCCGGGTTCACCTGCCCCGAGGTCGGCCTGGGCGGTGCCATGGGAGGTCCCTCCCCCGGTCGGGTCAGACGATCCGGCCGGGCCGCCCTGCCCGACGGACGCCGGGGCGGCCGGTCCGGATTGGGTCATCGCGGGTGAACCGGTGCCGGACAGGACGTCATCGGGAGTTTGGGCCGGTTCGGGCTGGACGTGGACCAGATCGGTGCGGCCCTCGTATTCCAGGCCAAGGACCCGGAAGACGAAGTCGATGATCGAGGTGGCGGTCTTGATGTTGGGGTGGCCGCTGACCATCCCCTGTGGCTCGAAGCGGGTGAAGGTGAAGGTGTCGATGAACTCCTCCAGGGGGACGCCGTATTGGAGGCCCTTGGAGACGGCGATCGCGAAGCAGTTGATCATCGAGCGGAAGGCGGCGCCCTCCTTGTGCATGTCGATGAAGATCTCGCCGAGGGTGCCGTCCTCGTACTCGCCGGTCCGCAGGTAGACCTTCTGGCCGGCGACGCGAGCCTCCTGGGTGAAGCCGTTGCGCTTGGATGGCAGGCGATGGCGGTGGGCACCGGAGGCCGCCGGCGACGCCGCCACCGGGGTAGCGACCATCGATCGGGTGGCCGGGATGACCTCGGGCATCACCGGCGCGGCCATGGCAGCCGGGGCCATCGCCGGGGCAGCGGCCGGGACATCGCCAGGCTTGGCCGTCTCGACGGCAGCCAGGGCCTTGGCGACGGCGACCGCGACGGCCTCGTCGATCCGGGCCTGGATGGCGGCCTCGGCGACGATCGGGTCCTCGGCCTCGTCATCCTGGGACACGTCGCTCTTGGTCGAGAGGGGCTGACTCAGCTTGGAGCCGTCCCGGTAGAGGGCCAGGGCCTTGATGCCGTGCTTCCAGCTCTGGAGGTAGGCGTCCTCGATGTCGGCGACGGTGGCCTCGTGGGGCATGTTGAGGGTCTTGGAGATGGCGCCGGAGAGGAAGCTCTGGGCGGCGGCCATCATCCCGATGTGACCCATCGCGGAGATGTAGCGCTGGCCCTTGGTGCCGCAGCGGTTGGCACAGTCGAAGACGGGAAGGTGCTCGTCCCGCAGGTGGGGGGCGCCCTCGATCGTCATCGTGCCGCAGATGACCTCGTTGGCCTCGGCGATCTGTTTGCGGCTGAACCCGAGGGCGGCCAGCAGGTCGAAGCCCGGGGCCGAGGCGGTGGCCATGTTGATGCCGACCCGGGCCAGCGCGGCCTCACCGAGGGACCAGGCGTTGAAGGCGAAGCCCAACTCGAAGGTGCCCGGCAGGGCACGCTCGACCGCGTCGAGGTCCTCGGCGCTGAAGCCGCGCTCAGCCAGGGTGTGGCGGTTGACGTGCGGCGCACCATCCAGGGAGAGCGTGCCCAGGACGTAGGTCAGGATGTCCTTCCGCTCCGCGGCCGAGTAGCCGAGGTTGCGGAGGGCGGGGTCGAGGCTCTGGTTGGCGATCTTGAAGTACCCGCCCCCGGCCAGCTTCTTGAACTTCACCAGGGCGAAGTCGGGCTCCACGCCGGTGGTGTCGCAGTCCATCAGCAGGCCGATGGTGCCGGTCGGGGCGAGCAACGTCGTCTGGGCGTTGCGGTAGCCGTGGCGCTCGCCGCCGTCGAGGGCAACGTCCCAGGCGCGGCGGGCGGCGGCCAGGATGTCGGCCGGGGCTCCGGCCTCGTTGATCCCCATCGGGAGGTTCGCCAGATCCTCGTACTCGGCCGGGGCGGCGTCGTGGGCGGCGCGGCGGTGGTTGCGGATGACACGCAGCATGTCGTCGCGGTTGGCGGCGAAGCCGGGGAAGGGGCCGAGGTGGGCGGCCATCTCGGCGCTGGCGGCGTAGCTCTCGCCGGTCATCAGGGCGGTCACGGCGCCGGTGTAGGCGCGGGCGGCATCGGAGTCGTAGGGCAGGCCGAGGCGCATCAGCACGGAGCCGATGTTGGCGTAGCCGAGGCCGAGGGTGCGGAAGTCGAAGGAGCGGCGGGCGATGTCCTCGCTCGGGAACTGGGCCATCAGGACGCTGATCTCGAGGACGATCGTCCAGAGCCGGGCGGCGTGGCGGAAGCCGTCGACGTCGAAGGCGTTGGTCTCGGTATCCATGAACTGGAGCAGGTTCAGG
>CADCWH010000069.1 GCA_902806395.1 uncultured Thermomicrobiales bacterium
ATCGTGCTGAACGTCAAGCAGATCCGTCTGAAGCGGATGACCGAGTTGAACGGTGAAGTCCGCGCCTTCCTCTACGCCCGGGGCGACGGGACCGAGCGCCGGATCGTGACCGCGGGTGACGTCGAATGGCCGTCCGAAGTCGAGGTCATCAACCCCGACCAGCCGATTGCCACCATCGAGTCCTCCGATGCCCAGCTCGACATGGATCTCTGGATCAGCCGCGGCCGGGGCTACCGTTCCGCCGAGATGACCGAAGCCTCCTCGCTCGGGGAGATCGCCATCGACGCCGTCTTCGCCCCGATCCAGCGCGTGAACTTCGTCATCGAGCACACGCGCGTCGGCCAGCAGACCGACTACGACCGCCTGCTGCTCGAGATCTTGACCGACGGCACCATCGAGCCCGACGATGCCCTCTCAGAGGCCGCCGAGATCCTGATGGATCACGCTCGGGTCTTCGTCGAGTTCAATCGCAAGGACCGCGACGCCGGCGCCTCCACCAGTCCGATCATCTCCGACGAGGTGCAGAGCAAGCCCCTCAATGAACTGGGCCTCTCACCTCGCGTCCTGAATGCCCTGAGGTCCCGCTCGATCGAACGCGTGGGTCAGGTCCTGACCATGGATCCGGACCAGTTGCTCTCGATCCGCAACTTCGGACCCCGCTCTCTCAACGAACTCAAGGACAAGCTGGCCGAGGCCGGCTATCTCCCCGAGGGTGACGTACCGGTGTTCGACACGTCTCGCTGGGCCGGGGCGGTCGACGATTCGTTGGACGATCCCGACTCCCGGGACGTCGTCGATGCGCTCGCCTCCCTGGGTGGCGACGGCCAACTGCCCGACGAGGCGGACGAGGAGCAGAACGCATGAGACACCAGAAGGCCGGCCGCAAGTTCGGCCGCAACCCTGCCCAGCGCAAAGCGCTGTTCCGGCAGCTCGCCATCTCCATCATCCTGCACGAGCGCGTGACGACCACCGAGGCGAAAGCCAAGGAGATGCGCGCGATCGTCGAGAAGTTGGTCTCCCTCGCCCGGGAGGACAACCGCCACCAGCGCAACCTGGTCATGTCCCGGATCGACCACGAGCCGGCCATGCTCAAGTTGTTCGAGGTCATCGCCCCCCGGTACGTGGACGCCCCCGGTGGCTACATGCGGATCTCGAAGCTCGGACCCCGTCGCGGAGACGCCGCGCCGATGGCCCTGATCGAGTTCACCGAATAACGTGGGACCGGCGATCGGGAGCGGGGAGGTCGCGAGGGGCGACCGGTCCGAGGGGTACGGCGCTCGGATCAAGCTCACGATCGCCTACGACGGGACGCGGTTCGCTGGGTCACAACGCCAACCCGGCCAGCGGACGGTCCAAGCCGAGCTCGAGTCCGCCTATCACCGTCTGACCGGTCGGCTGGAGACCGTAACCCTCGCAGGTCGGACGGATGCCGGAGTTCACGCCGTCGGCCAGGTCGGGAGCATGCCGGACCTGGTGCCACACCTCTCTCCGAATGCGCTGGTCCGGGCGTTCGGGGGTCTCCTGCCAGACGACCTCTCGGTCTGGCAGGTAGAGCGGGCTGGCGGGGCGTTCCATGCGCGCTTCGACGCTCGATGGCGGGAGTACCGGTACCGGATCTGGGAGGGTCCCCTCTCTCCGGCCCACCGGGACCGGGCCTGGCAACGGGACCGAGGCCTGGATGTCGCGGCCATGGTCGCGGCGGGGAATCGGCTGGTAGGTGAACGGGATTTCGGCTCGATCGCGAACCTACCGCCCGCCGCACCGGCGCGTGACCATCACCACGCGGCGCCGTCCATGGTCCGGACCGTGTACGCATGTCAGGTCGCTCGGGTGTCGGACCCGTGGGACGTTCGGACAGGCGCCGGGGAGTTGGTCGAGATCCGGGTCGTGGCGAGTGGATTCCTGCGCCGGATGGTCCGGACCATCGTCGCGGTCTTGGTCGCGGTCGGCAGGGGTCGCCACGACGTATCATGGGTCGAGCGGATCCTCGCCGACCGGGCGGAGCGACAGGCGACGCGCGTCGCCCCGCCCCACGGGCTCACCCTGTGGCGGGTCGGATATGACGATGATGACTGGCAACGAGTGGGGCGGGCCTGAGCACGCCGAGTGGAGGTCGTGATGGAGCGGAAGACGTATTCACCCAAAAAGTCGGAGATCGATAGGGCGTGGTTCGTGGTCGACGCCGAGGGCAAGACCCTCGGACGCCTCGCTTCGATCGTCGCCCAGGTGCTGCGCGGCAAGGACAAGCCCCAGTGGGCACCCCACGTCGACGTCGGTGACTTCGTGATCGTCGTCAATGCCGAGAAGGTGCTGGTGACCGGGAAGAAGGAGACGGAGCGCTTCTACTACCGGCACTCCGGCTATCCGGGCGGCCTTCGCGCCCAGTCCACCCGCGACGTGCGCGAGTCGCACCCCGAGCGCCTGATCGAGGCCGCGGTGCGAGGCATGCTGCCGCGTAATGTCCTCGGTGCCGAGCAACTGAAGAAGTTGAAGGTATACGCTGGGCCGCAGCACCCGCATGTGGCACAGGGGCCGCGAGAATTGTCCGTGGACCGCTTGGAACGGGCGGGTGCGCTGCGCCACGCTGGCGATCGCTAGAGCATCGACAGAGAGTAGGGGACGGATACGATGACCGACGCCGCGACGACACAACGCTACCACTACGGAACGGGCCGGCGGAAGACCGCCGTCGCCCGGGTCCGGCTCTACCCTGGCTCCGGGGCGATCACCATCAACGGCAAGCCGGCCCGCGAGTACTTTGGTGGCCGTGACCTCCACCAACAGCAACTGATGCTGCCGTTGCGCCTGACCAACATGGCGGAGCGCTTCGACATCACTGTCAGGGTCGGCGGTGGTGGCGTCAGCGGGCAGGTCGGCGCCGTCCGGCACGGCATCGCCCGCGCCCTGACCCGGTTCGACATCGAACTGCGACCCGCGCTCAAGAGCGCCAAGATGCTCACGCGCGATCCGCGCGCCAAGGAGCGGAAGAAGCCCGGTCTGAAGCGGGCCCGCAAGGCCCCTCAGTACACGAAGCGGTAGCGATTCGCCTGTCTGGCTAAATTGCTCCCTCGTGGCGGCAGCGGCGACCTGACGGAGCACCGCTGCCGAGACGAGACCGGGCCAACCGAAGGGTTGGCCCGGTCTCGTCATGTGCATCCCGGCACGGTCGCCGGTGACGGGGCGATCCCCGGGCATGGTCCTGATCAACCTCGCCGGTCGGGGCCGTCAAACGACCCAGCGCGACGGCTCGGTCGACCGGCTCGGTGGCCAGGGGCCTCGTTCGGGGGCGAACCGGTCACGGATCATCTGAGCCAACGCCTCTGCGGCATCGTACCGGTCGCCGCGGAGCAGCCGCGGACCACCTCCGCTCGCGACGACGAATGTCCCTGTGAAGGCGACATCACGCGCCGCTGAGAGGACCCGGCTCGCGAGCCGAGGGTCAGTGGCACCACTCAGGGCCAGACCCGAGAGCGGCCCCAGCCTGATGGTCGTCAATCTCGGCATCAGGCGATGGAGAGCCGCCTCGGCCTCCCACGGACCGTCGCGAGTCCCTGCCAAGTCCACTGCGAGGTCGTAGTCCCACTCTTCGGCCAATCGTCGCAACGCACTCATCGCCATCAGTTGCTCACGGATCGGGTGACGGTGGTCGGGTCGGATCGCCAGGGTAATCCTTCCTGCCCGCATCGTCCGATTCAGGGCCGAGACGAGCCCCACCGTGCCCTTGCGACCCGCTCCCCGTCCCGAGGTCAGAGCCCACGGCACGATCAACCGGGGCGTCGTGTAGGCCGTTGTCGATTCGATCAAGCGGCGGCCCTGCCAAGTTGGCAGGACGTGTCCCGGTGTCTCTGGCAACCAGAGTGAGTCCACCGTCGTCGGGCCGTGCGGATGCCATGGGCCGGGGAGGAGGTGGCGCGTTGATAGCGCCACGGCGACCCCATCGAGCCTTGCCCGAGAGCTCGCGACGCGGGCGTCGTCGATTGACCGGTGCGTCGTGGGGCGGACGATCAAGGTGACGCGGGGGACCGTCGGGTGGAGGACCATGTCGCCATACCATTGCGGATCGTTCGGGTGAGGAGTCGGGGCTGGGGCGGAGCGGATCGGGAGACGAATCCCTAGGGCGGAGAATCTGCGCCGAGGGAGTCGGCGCGAGTCCCGCTCCCGGTCCAGCGGAGACGTGCCCGGCATCGTACCACTTACCGCTCCAGGCCCGAATCGGTGCCCGCCGCGATCGTCACCATTCGACCGTGGTGCCCGGCATGGCGACGACGATCCGGCCGCCGAAGGTGGACGCCGCCCGGGCCAAATACGTATCTCGACCAACCTCTTCCCAGAGATGCGCGAGCACCAGCGCCTTCACGCCGAGCTTCGACCCCAGGTACCCCATCTCGGCGGCCGTTGAATGGCCCCGGTTGGACTCCTCGACTACCGGCTCGGGCTGTCCGGAATCACCTACCAGCACATCGACCCCGTCGCCCAGCGACGAGAAGTCCGTATCTGGCCCGGTGTCCGCGGTATAGAGCAATGCCCCCGTGCCTTCCACGGACAGCCGGATTGCCCAGCAGGGGACATAGTGGACGGTCGGTGTGAAGGTCACCTGGGCGTTCCCGATAGTCAGGCTCGATCCAGGGTCGTATTCCGCGATCGAGTAGTGCTCGCTGAAGAACGTTTCGCCGTCCTCCTTTCCATCGAATGCCGTCCCGACAGCTGATAGGAACGCCAGCCCGCCGGGCGGCATCCAAAGCAGCACCGGACTGACCGGCCGCACCGGGTTGTAGGCCAACGCGAATCGTAGTGCCACCAAGTCGAGGACGTGGTCGACGTGGAGGTGGGAGATCACGATGGCGTCGATGGCGCGAAAGTCGATGTGGCGGCGTAGTTCGGGCAGGGTGCCCGGCCCGAGGTCCAACACGATCTTCGCTCGGCCGGTATCGACCAGGTAGCCCGAACATCCCTGCCCGGTATTCGGTCCGGCGGCCGAGCCGCCGAGGACGGTCAATCGCATCAGCGGGAGCCCTCCAGGGCCGACTTCATAGGGTCCACGGCGTCATCCAGGTCGTCGAGGTGACAGATGTCGTTCTCAAGATGGATGCGCGTTCCTTCCTGAACGATCTCGAGATGGGTCAGGCTGCAGTTATGGACGTGGAAGCGGGACCAATCGTTGGGATTCACCCCGTGGATCGTCGCCAAGAACGACCCGATAACTCCCCCATGGGCGACCACCGCTACCCGGTGGTCGTGATATTCGGCCATGATCGCCAGGAAAGCGGCGTAGACCCGCGCGTGAAACCCCTTACGGGTGTCTCCCCCCGGCCATCCGGCGTCGTGATCGTCTAGGTCGTCCAACCGAGCGGCGATTTCGGGGTGTTCCTCGACCAATCGGAGGACGGAGGCACCTTCGATTCGGCCGAAGTTGATCTCCATCAGGTCTGGTTCGATCTGGGGTGCCATGCCGATGCGGTCGCCGATGAACGTCGCAGTAGTTAGCGCCCGCGCCAGCGGACTGGAGACGAGGGCGTCGACCGGCGGCAGCTCGAGGAAACGGTCAGCGATCCGGCGGGCCTGCGCCAAGCCGTGGTCATCGAGGGGAACGTCGGTCCAGCCGTGGAGTAGACCGTTGACATTGCTCGCCGTGCGGCCGTGGCGCACCAGGTACAGGTGGGTTCTACCCGTCTCTGCGGGGTGCCGGATGTGGGGATGTCTCATGGTCATCGTCCCCCCGAGGGTGACGGACAGCATCGCGGTAGTAATCACACAGATCGGTCATGTGGCATGCCTCGCACCGCGGGGTCGGTGCCCGGCATACGGTGCGGCCGTGTGCGATCGCGTTCAGGTGCAGAGAATAGGTGTCGTCGCGGTCGTCACCGAGTAGGGATTCCAAGACTCCGTGGGTCGCCTCGGCCGTTACCTTGGGGCCGACGAGTCCCATCCGCCGGCTCACCCGGTGGACGTGGGTGTCGACCGGCATCGCCGGACGCCCGAGGCTGAAGAGTAACACGCAGGCTGCCGTCTTTGGCCCCACACCATGCAGGGCCGTCAGCCAGCCGCGTGCTTCGTCGAGTGGCATCTCCGCCAGGAACCTGAGGTCAAAATCGTCCCGCTCGTCCTCGATCTCTGCCAGGATCGCCTTGATCCGGGGTGCTTTCATCTGGGCTAGACCGCCTGATCGGATCGCGTCAGCGATCTCCTCCGCCGGGGCTGCCCGGACCGCCGACCAGGTCGCGAACCTCGTCCTCAGCGCCGCGAATGCCCGAGCCGTGTTGATGTCCGACGTATGCTGCGACAGGATAGTCCCCACCAGCTCGTCGATCGGCTCTCCGTGCGACCGCCAGGTCCTCCGCCCATATCGCTCATCCAGGCGCCCTAGGATTGCCGCCAGCTTCCTCTCCATCGGCCCACCTCGCTTGCGGAGACACGACCTAGTTCCACTCTAGAGCCACGCCATCGCATTGGCGAACCCTCGAACAGGGTCGAGTTCCCCGAGCCCAGTCATCTTGTAGGACGGCGACTAATTTTGCGGCAAGCATCCCGAAACCGTCCTGATAAACACCATCATCGCCCGCGTCTCCGACCCGGTTCCCGCCGGACCCACAATCGGTATCGCGAGGCGAAGCGAACCGGGTCTGGCGGCCGTCCGCCGTGTCCGTCGCATCGTGCGAGAACACCGATGTGACGGCATCGCTACGTGACTGCTGCCCATCTGAAACCGCTGACCCTTTCGTCTGCCGCGGGCCGCCGGTGATATACTGTGTCTGTTCCGCCCATGCAGGAGTCATCGTTGGCACGACCGCCCGGACCGACGTCCCAGCACACGCTCACGCCTCACGGTCTCACCGAGACCACGGGGCGTTTTCTTTGTCTTCCTAGGTG
>CADCWH010000070.1 GCA_902806395.1 uncultured Thermomicrobiales bacterium
ATCTCCTCGGCGCGAGTCGCACAGGTCGCCTCGTCGGCGTCCCGGAAAAGGTAGCGGATCAAGCGGGCGAACGGCGGGAAGCGGTGGACTCGGCGGAAGTCGATCTCCTCGGCATAGAAGCGGTCGTAGTCGTGCCGGGCGGCGGCTTGGATGGCATAGTGCTCGGGGGTAAAGGTTTGGACGACCACGGTGCTCCCGGCGGCCCGCCGGCCAGCCCGGCCCGCGACCTGTGTCAACATCTGGAAGGTCCGCTCGCCGGAGCGGAAGTCTGGCAGGTGCAGCATCGTGTCGGCGTGGATGACCCCGACCGCGGTGACCCGGGGCAGGTCGAGACCCTTAGCGATCATTTGGGTCCCCACCACGATGTCTACCTCCCGCCGCTCGACGAGTTTGAGCAGCCGCTCATGGCCGCCATTGCGCCGGACGGCGTCTTGGTCCCAACGGAGGACCCGGGCACCCGGGAAGCGACGCCGCACCTCCTCCTCGATGCGCTGCGTCCCCGCCCCGAAGTAGTTCAGTCCGCCGCCACACGAACGGCAGTGGTCGGGCGGGTGCTCCTGCCAGCCGCAGCGGTGACAGAGCAGTCGCTGGCGATCCTGGTGGTAGACCAGCGCGACATCGCATTGGGGACACATCACGCGTTCGCCGCACGAGCGGCAGAGGACCACGGTGGCGAGGCCACGCCGGTTGAGGAACAGGATCGTCTGGTCCTCGCGAGCCAAGGTCGCGCCGATCGTCTCCGCCAGGCGACCACTGATCTGCGATGTCTGCCCCCGATGCAGCTCCAGGCGCATGTCGACGATCTCGACCGGGGGGAGTTCGAGAGCCACCGGCGAGCGGTCGCCTCCTGCCGACCGCAGGGTGGTCCCAACCCGTTCAGAGAGGACGAGTCGCCGCGCGGTCCCCTCCACGGCTCGGTGGAATGTCTCGACAGCCGGCGTGGCGCTGCCGAGCACGAGGACGGCCCCGCGGCGGGCGGCGATCTCCTCGGCGACCCGGCGAGCGTGGTAGCGTGGTTCGCTCTCCTGCTTATAGGCCCCGTCGTGCTCCTCGTCCAACACGATCAGACCTAGTCCGACGACGGGGGCGAACATGGCGGAGCGCGGTCCGACGACGACTCTGATCTCCCCATCGCGGATGCGATTCCAGGTGGCGTAGCGCTCGGCGTCCGGCAGGGCCGAGTGGAGGACGGCGACCTCGCCCGGGAACCGGTCCCGGAAGCGACGCACCACCTGAGAGGCCAGGCCGATCTCGGGGACCAGAACGATCGAACCTCGGCCATGGCGGAGACACCAGGCCACCGCTCGCAGGTAGACCTCGGTCTTGCCGCTGCCGGTGACGCCGTGGAGCAGGAACGGGGTCGGATCGGCCCCACGAAGGGCCACCTCGACGGCCGCCCAGGCGGAGGCTTGTTCGGCCGTGAGCTCCGGAGCTCCGGCAGTTCCGTCCACCGACACCGAGCGACGCGGCTGGTGGACCTCTTCCAGCAGGCCCCGATCGATCAGCGCACGGATGATCCCTGCGTCGGTCCCGGTCTGGCGCAGCAGGTCGCGGACCGGGACCAACGCCGCTCGTCCCTCCGGCCGCAGTCTGGCACGCTGTTCGAGGAACGTGACCACCCGTCCCTGGCTCGGCGCGCGGTCCAGTGTGGCCACCGCTCCCTCGGAGCCGGACGCCAATCGCACCAGGCGATCCTGAGCCTCCATAGGGGCCCGGTGCGTCACCCGAACCACCCGCTCGATGACCCCCGCCGTCTCCAGCCTCTCGATCACGGTCACCAGGGAGCGATCCAGGTCGGTGCGGGCATCTTCCACGCTGCGTTCGCCCCGTTCGGAGAGGAGGCGGACCAGAGCACGCTGCGTCGGGGTCAACGCGGCCATCCGCTCGGCGTCGATGGGCTCGACCAGGCGGAGATACTCGACGGCCCGAGTATTGACCCCGGGCGGCAGGAACGGCGCCAGGGCGGCGTAGAGGGTGGAGGCTGACTCCCTCGCCAACCAGCCGGCGAGCCGCAGGTCGTCTGGCCCGACTTGGAACGACGGCTCGACCGGCGCGTGGAGCGGCCGGACAGCGCCCGCCGCGTCCCTCTCGAGACCGGCATCGCCCATCACCACGCCGAGGGCCAACTTCTTCCGCAGTGGTACCCAGACGAGCTGGCCGAGGCCGATCCGCCCCGCCCAGCGCTCGGGGACCGCGTAGGTCAACAACTTGGTATCGGTCAGCCTGGCCCCATCGACGGCGACATCGACCAGAGACGAGGCTGTGCTCTCCCCTCGCCCGTCTGGCGCAGTCCCCTCTCCCACCCTGCCGTCGCGGAGCCACGCATCACCCATGGTGACAGCGTACACCCAGACGAACGTACAGAACAGATGTGCCGCGCTGTCAGGGCCTTGCAGCCCGGGAGGCGCTGCGGGGTGACGGGCCACACCAGCCCGGCTTTACACTGTCCGGGCCATCCCCGTATAGTGCGGGCTTATCGAACGCCGCGCACACATCCTCATTCGTCCCGGAGTGCCACCATGGCCCAACTCAACGCGACCCAGACGATCCAGGAGCAATTCGAGCGGTCGTTTGCCGGGTCAAGGGCCCAGCACGAGCGGGCTCGCAAAGTGATCCCCGGCGGCATCACTCACGACGGGCGGCGAATGAATCCCTTCCCGCTCTACGTGACGCGGGCCGACGGTGGACATAAGTGGGATATCGACGGGCACGAACTGGTGGACTTCGCCATGGGCCACGGTTCACTGATCCTGGGCCACAATCGGCCAGAGGTCGTCGAGGCGATCAGCCGCCAACTCCATCTGGGCACGCACTACGGCGCCAGCCACGAGGGAGAGATCGCGTGGGCCGAGCGAATCGTGGCGATGGTCCCCTCGGCCGAGCAGGTCAAATTCACCGGATCTGGCACCGAATCGACCATGCTAGCGGTCCGGATCGCCCGGGCGGCGACCGGCAAACCCACCGTGATCAAGTTCGAGGGGCACTTCCACGGCTGGAATGAGTACCTGCTCAAAGGCGAGAAGTCCCCGTTCGCGGACCAGCGCGTGGTCGGTATCCCCGATGCGGTCCTCGACACCGTGGCCGTCCTGCCAGCGAACGACGCCGATGTCCTGGAGGAGCGACTCGCCCTCGGCGACGTGGCGGCGGTGTTCATCGAACCCAGCGGCGGCTCGTGGAGCAAAGTACCGGTCGCCGACGGCTTCCTCAAGCGGGTGCGGGAACTGGCGACGGAGCATGGGGCGATCCTCGTCTTCGACGAGGTGATCACCGGCTTTCGCTGGGCACCGGGCGGAGCGCAGGAGCGGTACGGCATCCTCCCGGACCTGACCACGTTCGCCAAGATCGTCGCCGGCGGCCTCCCGGGCGGGGCCGTTACGGGGCCACGCACGATCATGGACGTCCTTGCCTACAAGGATGACCCGACCTGGAACATGACCAAGAAGGTCCGCCACCCAGGAACCTACAACGCGAACCCGGTCACCGCGGCGGCCGGTCTCGCCTGTTTGACCCTCTGTGCCGACCCGGCCGTGCAGGCCCACTGCGATGACCTTGGTCGACGGGCCCGGATCGGTTTGAACGAGGTCTTGGAACGGCGCGACGCGCGGGGGTTCGCCTGGGGCGAGAGTTCCGCCTTCCATCTGGCACTCGGCGAAACCTGTACCAACCGATCCGACCTCGACATCCGCGTCCCGGCGGGGGTGGGCTCGGAGGCCCTCAAGATGAGCGGCTCGAGCACCCTCGGCACGTCACTGAACCAAGGCATGCTGCTGGAGGGCATCGACCTCTTCAATTCCGGCGGGATGATGAGCACCGCCCACACCGTCGCCGACATCGACCACCTCGTGGCGGCATTCGACAGCGTGATCGAGCGGATGTCAGCGGAAGGACTGGGGGTCTAGCGGTCTGACCGGTCCGGGCACGCGCGATCGACCCGCCTCCCGGACCTCCACTACGGTAGATACTGACGACGAGGACGGCCGGCGGGACATCCCGCCGGCCGTCCTCGTCGCGATCCCGTTTGATGCCTGGGACCGACCGCTTAGTCCCTGTCGGGCACTTCTACGTAGAGGACATCTTCCTCTTCATCGTCGGCGGCAGAGTCGAACCGGCGGCTCCAGGCAGGGTCACGCTGCTTGGCGATACCGTAGGTGGCGGCCATCACCACGGCCGGGACGATCAGGCTCAGATACCAGGTCTGGGCGATCGAGAGACCCAACTCGACGTGGTACCCAGCGACGAATAGCATCCCGATGTAGGTCAGGAGGCCGACGCCGATGGTCAACCGAACCGGTGCCTGGGCCGGAGGCTGGAGATATTCGTAACGCGGCACGTCGCGGCCCCGGTTGGTGC
>CADCWH010000071.1 GCA_902806395.1 uncultured Thermomicrobiales bacterium
CCGCCTACCCGTGCGCGGCGGTCAACTCGAGCTGGATGTTGTCCGGGTCGCGGAATGCCAGGATGTAGAGGCCGAGGGCGTCCCCAAGGTCGGTGATCTCCCCGCGTGGCACCCCCCGTTCGTCCAGCAACTGCGCCGCCCCGACCAACGCATCCCGACTGGCCACCTGGAAGCTGAGGTGATCGAGCCCGATCCGGGCCTCGTCGAAGCGGTCCCCGGCGGGAGCCCGTCCCGGGTCAGGGCTCGGGCCGATGCCCAGGCCCACGACCCCGTTCGTGAGGAAGACGCCGGAGGGCAGGTCCATCACCTGCTGGAAGCCAAGCACCTCCGTATAGAAGGCGCGGCTGCGCTCGACGTCGGAGACGGTGAGCCGGAGGTGGTGGACGGCACCGGTGGCGATGGGCGTCGACATGGCACGGGTCCTCCTGCGGATCGGGCGGGTCGGATCGAGGGTCCCATCCGTCCACCCTACACCGCCCACCGCGGATGTCAACCGGTGACCGTCCAACGGGCCACGTGCCGGCGGGGTGGGGACGGGTGGGTAGGTCCTGGCCGCACGCCTGGGGTCACATCCGTGAGCAGCGGTGCCCATCTGTGAGGAAGCGTGGTCACATGCCCCCACGTTGGCCGCTCACTCTGACCCGAGTCGTGAGCGAGGCCTCCACCACGCGCCCCGGGCCAACCTGAGCAACGACCCGAAAAGGACCAGTTCATCATCGGGCAAGGCGTCGAACGCGTCGGGAGCCAGACGGGACCGGCCGAACCGTGGTCGTCGCCGGACGTCGTCCTCAATCAGCCGGTAGATCCAATCGGGCTGAAACCAGACTGTCTTGCCCTGCCGGCGGGCCTCGGCGATGTCCGGCTGCCGTTCGAGGACCCGATCCTGGCCCGCCTCTTGACACCGAACCTGGAGGGGTTGGTCCGTCCAGATACCACCGTTCAGCGGCATTGCCCCGCGAATTGACCGGCTCGGGTGCGTCAGAGTCGACGGACGGTCCACGCTCGCGGGGTGGCCGTACAGATTGACACCCCGGATGAGGGACCGTAGTGTGGTGACACCTCAGACACGATGAACCCCAACGCTTCCCCTGGTGGAAGGTGGTCGCCGCGTCGTTGGGCGGAGTGAATGGCGAACCCAGCTGGGGCCGACACGTTCGGCGTGCCTGGGTCGATGCCTGACTCGCCCACGCTCGCATGGAGGCGACGCGATGACTGGGACGATTCGGGCGATCACGGCGGTCACAATTGGAGCGCACCCGGACCGGTGCGACGGCCGGACATCGTCTCCAGAAAGGCATCCGCTCGGACCCCTCGGACCGTCGATCCGTCGGTGATCGACTGACGCTGAGATGATCGCACCGTGGAAGGACCGCCATGGATGCCCAGTCGCTCGCCGCATCGGTCGTCGTCCCGGCCCCTGTCGACCCGATACCCGCCAGCGACCGGCGGGTCCTCCCGGCGTTGTGCCTCTCGGCATTCGTGGCGACGGTCGTCTTCATCGCGCCGGCTCCGTTCTTCCCGCTCATGGCGGACGACCTGGACGTCAGCGTCCCCCTGCTCGGACAGGTGATCGCGGCGATGCTGCTGCTCAGTGCGGTCCTCGGCCTCGTGGTCGGACCCCTCGCCGATCGCTACGGTCATCGCCGCCTCATCGTCCTCGGCCTGCTCGCCGCGGCCGCCTGCCTGATGATCTTCGGGTTGGCACCGACGTTCCCGGTGCTGCTCGCCGGCAGTCTCGCGGGTGGCCTGGCCGACGCTGCCGTGCTTGGTCCGATCCTCGCCGTCGCGGGCACCCACTTCTCCGGTGTCGCGGCGCGTCAGGCCCTCGGTTGGACGACGGCCTGCATGGCGGGGTCCGCCATCATTGGGGTCCCGCTCATCGCCGCGGCCGGTGATGTCGTGGGGTGGAGAGCGGCCTTCGTCATCACGGGCCTCGCCGCCGCCGGGATCGCCGGGCTCGCCGCCGCGTGGTTACCCCATGACGCCCACCGGCCGGCCGACCGCCTGCGAGCGAGGGCACTCCTCGCGGCGTACCGGCCCTTGCTGGGCCACGGCCCGATGCTCCGGCTCTACGGGTCCTCGATCTTGCGCGCATTCTGCTGGTTCGGGATGCTGACGTACTTCGGCGCCTTCCTCGGCGAGGAACTCGGGTTGAGTACCCGCGACATCGGGTTCACCTACATGCTGGGCGGAGCCGGTTACTTCCTAGGGAGCCTGCTGGCCGGCGGACCCTTGAGCCGGGTGCCGGCCCGGGCCCTGTTGGCCGGCGGCAACGTCACCATGGCGCTGCTGATGGGGATGTGCTTCTCGGGCCTGCTGGGAACGGCCGGGACGATCGCCGTGATGACGCTGGCCACCTTCACTGGTGCGCTCGGCTGGATCGGGCTCACCACGTTGCTGACGGCGGAATCGCCTGCCGGGGCGGGGACGACGATGACCCTGAATGGCTCCCTGTTTAACTTCGGTGCGGCCGGGGGCGGGGCGGTCGGCGGGTTGTTGATCGGTCTCGGTGGCTACGGGGCGCTCGCTCTCGGTCTGCCAATGTTCGGTCTCGCGTCGGCCCTGCTCGCGCGGCCCGCCCCCCGGGCCTGACACGATCAGCAGGCCGGTCCCACCTGACCCTCTCACCCCCACACCGCCTACGACTGGGACG
Organism: uncultured Thermomicrobiales bacterium; assembly: GCA_902806395.1. The sequence goes on from CADCWH010000071.1 coordinate 2,654, forward strand.
ACCCTGACCCGGTGGAGGTGCCCGAGGATACGATTTTGGCCGGGTCGCTGGCGCTCTTCCTGATTGGGCTGATGGTGCCGTTCCAGTCCGTCATGGTGCCGCTCTACTATCTCTTGCGGGATCTCCACCTCCTGGGCACCTATGGGGGATTCATCATCCCCGCCATCGCGATCCAGTTACCGTTCGGGATCTTCCTCATGCGCGGCTTCTTCCGCGGCCTTCCCCCCGAGTTGGGCGACGCGGCACGGGTCGATGGCGCCAATGAGTGGGGCGTCTTCCGGCAGGTGATGCTGCCGCTGGCCCGGCCTGGCCTCGCGACGCTGGTGGTGTTCGAGTTCATCTTTTTTTGGAACGAGTTCGCCATGCCGCTCGTCTTCGTCCAGCGAGAGGCGCTGCGCCCCATTTCCCTCGGCACCCTCTCGTTCTTCGGCCGCTACACGGCGGACCGGGGTATGATCGCGGCGGGCGTGACCATCTCGATGCTGCCGGTGGTCGTCCTGTACCTGCTGCTGCAGCGGCGATTCATCGAGGGGATCACGGCTGGCGCGCTCAAGAGTTGAGCGTCGGCGATGGTGCCCGCCGCCCCGTTCGTGGCGATGTCCACGCGGCGTACCGGAGAGCGGAGCGGCCCGGCACGGTGGATCCCGCATGAGGTGGTGGAGGCCCGATGAGGCCATCCAGGCGACGATCGACAGGATCGCGAGTGCCCGTTGGGCAGGAGGACAGGGGTAGCGAGCGTGGGAGCCCAGGAAGGCGATACCGATGAGGAATAGGAGGAGGCTTGCCCTGGGACTCGGCATCGCCTTGGGACTACTCGTCGTGCTCACGGCCCTGATCGGCGTCGGGGCGGTCACGATGGGGAACGACTTGGTCTGTAGCGAGACCGAGCAGCGAGCGATGTCGGAGTTCCCGCACTACGACGCCGCCGAACCCGAATGGGACTCCAATGCCAAGATCACCGGCGGCTGCACGACCAGCTACACGGTCCAGGCGGAATCAGACGAGGTCCGGACGTACTATCAGGAGCGCCTCAGCCAGAGCGGGTGGACGGTGCGGCTCGGGCCAGTCAATACGTTCCCCATTTACCTCGAAGCCGACCGTGATGACCTGGGGTACTACCTGATGTTCGAGGGCGCCGATTCGTTCGATCCCTCGAACCAGGAACAGGAAGGGGACGTGTTGCGACCCGGTCAGACCCGGGTGTCGATCTCGGGCGGCCATCGCCGTTGACCCCACTCATCGGCAGCTCACCCAGTGACACGTCACGCTGACGGTCAACGGCCACGGATGGGCCACCGAGCCGGCTGGGCCGCCTCCGGCTGGGACGACCGCGTCCCGGGGAGGCGCGGGAAGGCACGATCCTGGCGCGGCCGCTGGCCCTGGACCCCGGTCGATCAAGGTAGGGTGCGGGTGACGTGCCGAACACCCCCCAGACCGTGAGCCAAGGCGCAGCGCCCGCTCGCGTCTCCGGTCCCGACTGGACAAGCCGGCCAGCGCCGGGGAACCACGCGGACTCGACCCAAATGGGACCGACGGCTACGGGGCGCCAGGTCGGACGACCCCCAGTTGGTGTTACTCATCGACCTGGACGCGGCCCGGGACGGCACCGCCGCTCTGCCACCGCTCCATCGCCCGGGCGAAGTCGGCGACGGCCTGGGGTCCGGCCACTTCCAGGCCCTGGTCGAACGCCGTCTGGTCGCTCCAGCGATAGCCGACGAGTTCGGCGTAGAACGGCTTCAGCCGCAGCCCCTCCCGGCGGCGGGCGCGGGCGTCGAGCACGTAGCGCATCGCGGTCTCGATGGTCGCGGCGTCGGTCCAATCCGCCCGGAAGAGGACCCGGCCACCCCGCCCGACCAAGTAGGTCATGTTCGGCAACAGGCCATAGGCCCGGTGCGCGGTCCCGGCCAGGTCATCGACCAGGACCGGTCGCTCGATCGCGAACATGTCCCGGAAGGCGCGAGCGTGGTCGAGTTTCTGCTCCAGGCTGCGATGGGCCGGGAAATGCTCGCCCGGGTGCGCCTCGCGGGTATAGAGGAAGACCGAGGCGATGCCCCGTGGCGCATAGTCCCGCGCCAGCGGCTCGAGCGCTGGCAACGCCAGCGCGCAGTAAGGTCAGGTCAGCGAGCCAAACTCGATGAGCAGGTCGCTGTCCCGCCAATGATCGCTCAGGCGGACCGGCTGCCCCGTCGCCACGTCGGTCACCTGAGCATCCGGCGCGGCGGAGCCGACCGGCAAGGCCGTCCGGAACGCCGCGAAGTCGTCGGTGCCTTCGAAGGTGGCGTAGTTGTACGCGTCCTGGTGTTGAGGATCAGTCATTCGGTGCGTTCCCCCGATGCGCCGCCGGATCACCGGCGGCCGCGTTCGCCCACCCGGCGTGCGACCCGGGAGCGGTGGCTCCCATCACCGTGATGAGCACATGCGACGCATGCTACCGGATCCGGACGTTCCGGCATAGGCGGGGCAGAGATGGTCACGGCATCGTCGGGAGGATGGGATTCCCGTGTCATCTCGCGATACCGTCCTAGTGGTCCAGGCTCCCGGAGACGACCCACCTTGGACGTAGCGTGATGACCCTGCCGGCTGAACGCACGGGGAGGACGGCGCCGTGGTGACTCGCCACCCTCGCGACTCGACTCCGGTCACGCGCGGGCCCAGTGCCGCACCAGTCGGATGCCCAGCCGGCTTTGCTAGAATGGGCACTCATCCCCAGGCGAACATTTCCCCAGCCGAGCCCCGCGGAGGACGCCCGTGAAGGCCATGGTCTACACCGATTATGGTCCTCCGGACGTGTTGGCGCTCCGAGAGGTCGCGATGCCGGTGCCCGCCGCCGACGAGGAGCTGATCCGAACGCGGGCGTCCTCCATCAACTCGTGGGACTGGGACCTGTTGCGGGGGAGACCGTACTTGACCCGCATCGGCGGGCTGCGGACGCCGAAGTATCGGGTCTTGGGGGCCGACGTCGCCGGGTGCGTCGAAGCGGTTGGCCGCGATGTCCGGCGGCTCCGGCCCGGTGACGAGGTGCTCGGGGACCTGTCCGGGGATGGTTGGGGCGGGTTTGCGGAGTACGTCTGCGCGCGGGAGCGGTCCTTGGCGCTCAAGCCGGCCAGCATGACGTTCGAACGCGCCGCGGCCGTGCCTCAGGCGGCTGTCCTCGCCCTCCAGGCACTCCGCGACAAGGCACAGATCCGAGCCGGGCAACGCGTCCTGATCAATGGCGCGGGGGGTGGGGTCGGCACGTTTGCGGTGCAGATCGCGAAGTCGTTCGGGACCGAGGTGACCGGTGTAGACCGAGCGGAGAAACTGGAGATGCTGCGCACGATCGGCGCGGACCACGTCATCGATTACGCGCGGGAGGACTTCACCAGGACTGGGCAGCGGTATGACCTGATCGTCGACGTCGTGATGAACCGTTCGCCCTTTGCCTTCGCGCGCGCCCTCCAGCCTGGCGGCACCTTGGTCGTGGTCGGCGGCTCCACCGGTCGGATCCTGCAGACCGTGGCGCTGGGACCCGTGATCTCGCGGGTGCGCGGCAGGAAGCTGGGACTCCTGCTGCACAGACCAAGCCGGAAGGACCTCGACTGGCTGACCGAACGGATCCAGTCCGGGCAGATCGTGCCGGTGATCGACAGGACCTATCCGCTGGATGAGGTACCAGACGCATTTCGCTACTTCGGCACGGGGCGGGTGCGAGGCAAGATCGTCATCACCGTCTGATTAGATTGGTCCATCCTGACCGGCCCGGTGGGGAACCGCACTGGCGCGGTACACAGACGACCGCCCTCTCCAGGACCGTGCCAGTTCGACGTTGCGCGTTCCGGATCGCCCGGTGTGATGATCGCGCGGACAGGCGTCGCTGATGTGGACGCGGCGCGTGGCCTCCGCCGGTACCAAGGGGTACCTCCGATCGCTCCTGCCGGAGATCCGCTTCGAGGTCGAGGGAGTCCGCTTCCGCCTGGTCCACGGCAGCCCACGACGGATGAACGAGTACCTCTTCGAGGACCGCGACCCACGCTCGCTCGCCCGGATCGCCCAAACGGCCGACTGTGACGTGCTGGTCTTCGGTCACACGCACAAGCCCTGGATCCGCGAGATCGAGGGCGTCCTGATGATCAATGCCGGCAGCGTCGGCAAGCTAAAGGACGGCGACCCCCGGGCCGCGTGGGTAAGCATCGACATCGCGTCCGGCCGGCCCGTCGACTTTACGCCGAATCCCGCCTCCCGGGACCCGTGGCACCTGGTCGACATCGGCGACGGGAAACCGGCGTCGGTGGGGATCGTTCGCGTTCCCTACGACGTGGGCGCCATGGCGGAGGCTATCCGTGCCGCGGACGGTCTCCCCCGACCAGTTCGCGCGGGACATCGAGACGGGTGGCCTCCCCTGACAGCCTCGGGAGTCCGCTGGCGACGCGATGCGTCAGCGTCGTCCCCGAGCCGTTTTCCCGCCGCGGAGCCAATCGTTGACGGGGCCGGTGTGCGAGCTGAAGGGAGACCTTCGTACGGGTCGATGCGGCCCGGGCCGACATCGCGACCCGCCACCGTCAGGGACCGATCCAGACCCGCACGGGTCAAGAACTGGTGACGATGGCGCGGTCGGGGACGTGCGAGGGGGAGACCAGGTGACGGTGCTGCTCAGCGAATGGGCCGACCATGACCTCAACCCCCCACCGGCACGAGCGATTCAGGTTCAACCGCCGTCGCCGCCTCCTGGCCTGGACAATCGACGCGGGCCGCCTCAACCACCGCGCGGGATGTCGCTGTCGTATTCGAGCTGAGGATACCAGTCGGTGCCGCGACCCTCGGGCGTCGTGTCGAGGATGACCCACAGCGGGTTCATGTCGGGGGCGTCGTGCGGGTCCTGACCGGGATCGGCCATCTCCATATTGGCCTCGGCACTGTAGAAATGCCGGATGACACCGTCTTTGCGCGTGAAGACGGTGTACGCGGGCATGTCGGCGTGGCGATCGCCGACGTAATCCTCCGTGAAGTCGCCGCTCGGGTCCGAATACAGCTTGAGGTTCTTCCAGCCGCGCTCACGTCCATAGGCCGCGATCCGCTCATAGTGGGACCGTGCGGTAACGATCAGGGCAATTCGCTGCTCGAGGTTTGGCACCGCGCCGTCCCAGGCGCTCAGCTGCGCCGTGCACATCGGGCAGCCCTCTGTGCGTTGCGGGCCGTACATCATGCTGTAGACGACCAGCGTGTCGTGATCGCCAAAGAGCTCTTCAAGCCCGACCTCGCCATGCTCTCCCACGAAGCGATAGTCTTTCGTGACGTCTCCACCGGGCGGCAACGCGCGTCGCATCTCACCGACCCGCCAGATATGGCGACGAAGTTCGATCTCCGCGGCCAGCAGCGTGTCGCGCGCTTCGCGATACCCACCACTTTCGTTTGGATAACGCTTGTCATTCTTCTTTGCGAGTTCCTTTGCCGGTGTAAGCGTTGTTTCAGTTGCCATAATGCACACCCCTGTGATTATTCGACATGTCACGATATCGAGTCTATCACGGCGACGGACAGTGGATGGCAGGTGTGCTCGATCCATCAGGGTTGATGCGCGACGGAGGTGAGCGGAGACGGCGGGGTGGCTGATGGGCTCCTGAGTGGAGATGCACGTGCGTGACGCGTCCGCGCCCGCCCACGAGCCCGCCATGCAGCCGACGCCAGCCATCGCCCCGCCGCATCGGGTGGGGCGTCGCCCACCGCCGGGCGTTCGCCGCGATACCCTCGGGGCCGGGGTCGCCCGGGAAGGGTGACCGCGCGTGATGACGCCCCCCAACGGCTGGCCGATCGTCGCTGGTAGTGGGACCCAGCCCAAGACCAACATAGCCCCGGACTGCTGGATCCGATAGACACGACACCCTCGTCACTGGGCACGGCATCGCCGCGGCATCGCCGCGAGGACGCCGTCGTCGGGAACGTCCGCTCGGGGCGGTCATTGGCCTGGCCGGGCGCAGGGTGCTAACCGAATCGGCCAGGCCCCCGATGGCGATATGCTAGGATGCGGCTTCGGACCCTGGGCGACGGCGCCCGGGGCCGGTCAGCGGTGGGATCCCGGGGTGCGTCCGTTCGGGACGAATGACCGGGGAGCCCCGATCCGCCAGGGAGGTGGGATCGTGAAACTGATCATCGCCATCGTCCAGGACGAGGACATC
>CADCWH010000072.1 GCA_902806395.1 uncultured Thermomicrobiales bacterium
CGACAACTGGCTGAGCTCCCCGACGACCCGCGTCACGTCCGGGGTCGAGGTGTTGTAGATCAGCGTGTCCCGGGCGACGTCACCCTCGCGCATACCGGTTCGCCAGCCGGCGTGGATCTGCACGATGAGGAGGCCGATCGCCAGGGCGGCGATGGCGGGTCTCCCGGAGTTGCGTATTCCCCGGAAGTAGGCGACGACCGCGACCAGCACGACCGCCGCGATCGGTGGCATGGCGAGCAGCCACCATTGGTCGAGCGCGGTCTGACTGACTACCCGGACGACCTGGTTATCATCCGTCTCCGTGATGACCGGGTGACTCAACCGTGCGGCGAGGATCATCCACGACGCGCCCGTTATCAGCAGGGCGACGACCAGCGTGACGCTGACCCAGGAGAAGCGGTCAGTGCCCGCCAAGCGGGCTCGGGCGATACGCCGCTCGGCGACCTCACCGAGCAGGCCGCCCGCCAGGAGAGTCAGCGGCAACGTGAAGTGGACGATGAGCCAGGGCATCTTCTCACCGGCGTAGGAGAGGCCAGCGAACATGCCCACGAACCAGAAGGCTAGGAAGAGGCGAAATCGCAATCGCGGGTCGGACGGCGCATCGCCGGTCCGCTGGGATCCCCGGACCACGCGCCAGATGGTCAGGCCGACTGCCGCGAGGCCAAAGGCGAGGGCGAGGAACTCATACTGGGGCGTCAGGATCAGGAAATAGAACCACGGCTGCTCTCCACGCTGGACGCCCTGCTGGCCAAGCCAGTACAGCAAGGTGCCATCGGTGGCGAAGGTCGCCGTCAGCAACCCCCGCAGGTTGGTGAACATCGTCGAGAAGAGGGGCACGGCGACCGCGAGTCCGGCAAGTAGACCCCATTGGAGACCAGGCCGGTCGGCCCAGGCGGCCGCGACTCCCCGGCCGATGGTGCCGGCGGGTGAGTCGTTCAGCATCGCCCCGACATAGCCCTCAGAGGCGACCCGGTCTGGCCGGTTAGCCCGGATCGCCGCCGCCAGAACGACGACCCCGACGATCACCACGACCAGCAGGGTGATGACGGCGGGGTGCCGGAACAGGTCGAGGTAGAACTGCTGCATCTGGTCGCGGGTTGGCTGGCCCGACTCGGTCGTGTTCCGGAGGTCATACCAAGGGATGGCGGGGAAGGGGCCGCCCAGCCGGATGGCGACGAGCACTGCAGCGAGGCCAAGCCCCCCGACAGCAATGTGGGCCGCCAGTAAGCCCCTCAGTGGACCAAACAGCAGTGAGCCATACATGAAGGCGGCGAAGATGGCCACGAGGGCGAAGACGATCTCGTGATTGGTGAAGAGGAAACCGAGACTCGCCCCACCGAGGACCAACCAGCCCCGACTGGGTCGCTCGGCATAGCGGACGATCGCGATGAATAGGACCAGACTACCGACCACCGTGTACATATCGTGGCGGATGTAACGGCTGTAATAGAGGTACGAGGGAGAAACCAGGAACAGGCCAGACGTGAACAGTGCACCCCACCGGCCGAGGAAGGCCGGACCCCGCAGCAGCAACGGTAGGCCGACGAGGGCGACGCCGAACAGTGCCGGCATGAACCGACTGGTGGCGTCGTTGTCCCCAAACAGGAAATACATCAGGGCGTTGGCATGGAAGAGGAAAGGTCCGTGCATCAGCGGGTCGTGGACGTAGCCCGACCCGTTGTAGAGGAGCCACGAATAGTAGGTATGGAGGCTCTCATCATGGTGCATCGCGCGCGTCCCGAGGTCCCAGAACCGGGTCAGGGCGGCGAGGACCAGCAGGAGGATGAAGGCACCAGATTCGACCGTCAGACGTGGCGCTCTCGCGGTTCGTGCCACCGAATGTTCGCGCGTCGCCATCCGGAACGTGGGGACATCGCGGTGCACCCTCCCACCGGTGACCGGCGGGGCCAGGCTCGCGTCCACTGACATGGCGTGGCCGATGCCGTGCCCGGACGCCTGGGAAAGGACCGATGAGTTGATTCGGTCCCGCCGGGGTGATTGCCTGCGGAGGCTGCCGCGAGCGTTCCGACGCCCGTCATCCTGTCGTGCCAAGTTCGCCTCACCCATTCGCCGCCCGGGCGGCAAGCATCTCAGTCGACGCCACCCGTCCCGGGATCCACTCGATTCCGACCGCCAAAACATGCCAATGCTACCATCCGCCGCCCGCCGGGCCCGGCGAGGTCCGGTCCCCGTTCATCGCCGCTCAGGACATCGTTCCTCTAGACCTTTCCCCACCCGGTCGGCCGGACGCCGTACACTTCCAGGTGGCGTACGGGCCGGGCCGCCGGCAGTCCGGGCAGCCGCGCGACGTGCGGCGGGAGATTCGACAGATGGCCGAGGGGACTGAGATGACGGGTATTCAGGACGGTGGCCATGACGAGGCGGGGGGCGACTCGGGCGAGATGACCGAGCGGGTTGGCCTGGCCCGCGAAATCGGCCAAGGACTCGGAGATATCTTCGTCGAGTACGTGCGTGGCGGGGTCGCCTTCGACGAATTGACCTTCCTGACGTTCGAGGCGATCGAGAGCCTCCACGCGGTTGCCAGCGGTGAGTACGAACTCGAGGAGTTTGACGAGGACGACGAGGACGGCGGTTACGAGATCGAGGAAGCCACGGCCGAGCAGGAAGACTTGGCGCAGGAACCGGCCCGGGGCGGGGAATAGGGGACCGGCGCGGGTCCATCTGGCCGGTGTCCAGCCCGAGTGGCGACCGACACTCGCCCGACAGAGGCGATGACCGTGACATCCCATCACCTGCGCCGCGAGCAGCGGACCTTCCTCCGAATAATGATGGGCCTGGGCGTCCTGGTCCTCCTGATCGGGACCCCGCTGCTGCTCTCGGCCGAATTCCGGCTGGAGGTTGGTCATCGCCTGGGGTTCGTGCCCGACGACGCCGACCAACTCTTCGGTGAAGGGGATCTGGTCGAGCTGGTGGTGCTGGTCGAGGAGACTCCGAACCCGTTCTCCGGCCCGTCGCGGGAATACACCGCCGCCTATGCCGCCGAGTGGCTTGGGGACCGGGTCCGGCTGCACGACCTCTCCTCGGGGTCGGAGGTGGACCTGCCGCTCCGTCGCTATGACCTGATCAGCGGCGCGGACGACGGCAGCGCGCTGCTGTTCGTCGATGAGACGGCACCAGGGGGGCGGCTGGCCGTGCTGGTCACCCGTGCCACCGGCGAGGTCCGGACCCTCGCGCCGGGAGAGCGGGAACCGGCCATCCCGGGCCGGTGGGACGAGGAGATTTCCTACGGTAACATCGGTTGCTCCGGAGTCTCGCCCGGCAAGGTACGCGTCGCCTGCATCGAGCACGGCGGCACGCGCCTGGTATTCGGCGACTGGGAACTGACCGCCTATCCTTTCGGGCGCAGCGACCAACGGCAATCGCTCTATCGCGGCCGGGGTAGCGACCCAGTGGTCGGCTGGTCCCCCGATGGGGAGACGCTGTATTTCCAGAACGAGCTGGGCCTCTGGCGGACCGACGCGACCGGGGTCTGACCGAAGATTTTGCCGCTTCCGGCCAAGCCCGGGGTCGACTCCACGATCACCCGGCGTGACGAAAACCCGCCTCTCGCATCGTGAGGGGGAGGCCGTCGGAGAAGGTGCCCGCCTCGACCACCTCGGCCACGACCAGCACGGAGTCGCCCGCTTCGTCGACCCGCATGACGCGGCCGACGACATAGCCGAGCGCGCTGGACAGTGCAGGTGGCCCGAGTCGTGTCGGGACCGTCTCGACCTCGGGCAGGGCAAACTTGTCCCCGGCACGGCGAGCTGGTCGGCCGAGTGCTCCGGCCAGCTCGCGTTGGCCGGTCCGAAACGGACAGATGGTCAGAAGGCCGCGCTCCCGGATCAGGGGCAGGGTGGCACTGTCCCGCTCGACTGACACCACGACCAGGGGCGGGTCGAACGAGACCTGCGAACACCAGTTGGCCGTGAAGATGCCGCGCCGTTCTCCTACCTCGCCGATCACGGCATAGAGTCCATACGTCCACTGTCGCAGGGCGGCCCGCCGGTCGCTCACGACAACGTCGCTCCGTGGGGTCGTATCCCCTGGCATATCGACCATGTTTCTCTCCTCTCTGCAGGCACGTCTTGGGCGGGAAGCACAAGGATGGCGCAGCCGTCGATCGGTTTGGTCGACCTGCACAGTGAACGAGGCCGAATTGGTCCCGGTCGCACATTTTCTCCCCGACCAACTCCTCCGTAGACTCAGGGCATGGCTGGCGTGGCGCCGGCGGTGGGTCGAGCGGGGGGGAACGCGGTGGAGATCAATTATGGCGACACGGCCTGGGTGCTGATGTCGGCCGCCCTGGTCATGCTGATGACCCCGGCCCTCGGGTTCTTCTACGGGGGCTTGGTCCGGCGGGGAAACGTCCTCGCGACCGTCATGCATAGCTTCACGATCCTGGCGATCATGAGCGTGGTCTGGGTCCTGTGGGGGTACTCGCTGGCATTCGGCCCGGATCGGGGCGGCATCATCGGCAGTTTGGACTGGTTCGCTCTCCGTGACGTCGGGCAGCTACCAAACGGTGATTACTCGGCCACTATCCCGCACCTGGCATTCATGATGTTCCAGGGGATGTTCGCCATCATCACCCCGGCCCTGATCACCGGCGCGTTCGCCGAGCGGTTCAAGTTCAAGGCCCTGGTCGTCTTCACGCTGGTCTGGTCGACGCTGGTCTACGCGCCGGTCGCGCACTGGGTCTGGGGCGTCGGTGGCTGGCTGCGCGACTACGGTGCGCTCGACTTCGCAGGTGGCACGGTGGTCCACATCACGTCAGGCGTTTCGGCCCTGGTCGCCGCGGCAATGCTCGGCAAGCGGACCGGGTTTGGCACCGAGAAGATGGACCCGCACAACATGACCCTGACGGTGCTGGGTGCCGGGCTGCTGTGGTTCGGCTGGTTCGGCTTCAACGCCGGCAGCGCCCTCAGCGCGAACGGGCTGGCTGCCCATGCGTTCGTCGTCACCAATACCGCCGCCGCGATGGGCGCCCTGAGCTGGGTCGCAGTCACGTGGTTGCGGGACGGGCGACCGAGCGTGCTGGGTGCCGCGGCGGGCGCGGTCGCCGGTCTGGTGGCCATCACCCCGGCGGCTGGCTACGTAAGTCCGAGCGCCTCGATCATCATCGGCTTCGGTGGGGGGGTACTCTGCGCCTACGGCGTCGAGTTCATCAAGCACCGGATCAGAGTCGACGACGCGCTCGATGTGTTCGCGGTCCACGGGATCGGCGGTATCTGGGGCGCCCTGGCGACCGGTCTGTTCGCCGACTCCTCGATTAATGCCGCCGGCTTCGACGGGCTCTTCTACGGCAACCCGGAGCAGGTCATCAAGCAACTGGTCGCCATCGCGGTGGTCGGTGTTTTCGCCGCCGGGATGAGCTTCGTCATCCTTAGCGTGATCAAGGCGACCATCGGCCTCCGGGTAGGTGAGGCAGAGGAGGCCGCCGGCCTCGATGCCACGACCCACGGCGAGTTCGGCTACCAACTCTGACGAGGACGATCGGCTCACCGTGACGAACTGGCGCCGAGATCGGTCGGCGCCCCGCACGACAGCATGGAGACACACCACGATGGAGTACGTTGCCCTGGCCCTGTTTGCGCTCGTGATGCTTGCCATGGTCCTGCCGTCACGGCACGGGACCCAGGCAGTCACCTCTTCCCCGATGGGAAGCCCCAACCCGATGCCGAGTACCACACCGATCAGTCCAGTCGCAGGCTAGGGAACACTCGGCACACCGTGGAGCGGCGATGTACCGCGGGACGTGACGTCGAACGCCGTGGCCCTGGAGCCACGGCGTTCGACGTGAGGACGGATCGGACGGCTTCCCGCCGGACGATGTCGCCGGTTGACCAGTCAACCGGCACGTTCGGACACCTCCCATTGCCGGTGGCTGCCAGCAGCCGCACGAAGGGGTCCTCCTTCGGAGCCGAGCGACGTCATAGCAAGGGCGTCCGGTGGAGCGACGACCGTCGCGTCGTTAACCGTTTGACACGGTTCTTTGTGACGGTTTTCACTATACTGATTATCGACGCGGTGGACCGACACCCGTATCGTGGGGACGGTACGATGTCCCTCGCCCCGAAGACGCGACCGAACTCGCGCCCACACGCCGCCCCGCAGATTTGCCGAGAAGGATGACCGACACGATTTTCATCTCCTACCATGCCCGATACCGCGGCTCCCGATCCTGGTCGACTCCCGCACAGCCAGCGAGGGCGACTGGGTGATCCCGATCTCTGGACCCGACCTCGCAGCGGCGCGTCACATCGACCAAAATACATCGTTCTCATCCCTTCGCAACTGGGGAGGTTCACGAAGATGATTCTCCTCCGCTCGATGATGGATCCGCAGACCCTCGGAGTGCTGGCGCTGCTGGTTCCCCTCGGGATGATGTTGACGCAGATCGTCCGGCCCGGCGAGCGTCGCGGCCGGCAGGGCGACGTCCTGCATGGCTATCCGGTCTCGACGATGTACAGGCTACGCCGGCAGCGGTTGCCACTCGTGTTACTGGCAGTGGTCACTGGGGTGGACGCGACCCTGGAAACGGTCCCGACTTGGGGGCTGGCGGTGGCACTAGTAGCGGCCGTCGTCATCTTGGTGATTCCAGTCCGCTGCGAGATCACGACTGATGGCGTGAGGGTCGGCTGGCTGCCCGTCCGCCGATGGACCGAGTTCGGGGGGCTCCGGGTGCGGCAGGGTACGATTCACCTCCTGCCGATCAGCGGGTCGAGCGGATTCGCGTTCCCGCTGACCGGGCGGTTCGAGGACGGCGACCTCGTCGCGGAAGTCCGCGGACTGATCACCCGCGCCTACAAAGGATCGTCC
>CADCWH010000073.1 GCA_902806395.1 uncultured Thermomicrobiales bacterium
GACACGCCTCGGGATCATCCCGGCCGGGTCGACCAACATCATCGCCCGCGAGTTGAAGATCCCGGTCGGCGTCGACGCGGCGATCAATCTGGTCTACCACGGGGAACATGTACACCGAATCGACGTGGGTCGCGTGGGCGACCGGGCGTTCCTCCACATGGCTGGGGCGGGCCTCGACAGCCACATCTTCGCCAATGCCGACCGGCGCCTGAAGCGCCGGTTCGGCTGGGTGGCTTACCTGCCGCCTGGCCTCATGGCCCTGATGCAGCCGGTCACCCACATGACGCTGGAGATCGATGGGGAGGCGATGACTGTTGCCTCCCGGCTGGTGATCGTGGCCAACGGCAGTTCGGTGATCACCCCGCGCCTGACCCTCTTGCCCGAGATGGCGTCGGATGACGGCTGGCTGGATGTCCTAATCTTCACCGCCGCTGGACCGGTGACGGTGGCCCGGACCATCGGCGGCCTGCTGACCCGACGTCTGCATCGATCGGCAGACGTCATCCACCGTCGTGCCCAGCAGGTCGTGATCGTGGCCGACCCGCCGCTGCCCGTCCAACTCGACGGTGACGCCTTCCTGACGACCCCCGTCTCGGTCACCATCGAGCCGGGGGCCCTGGGAGTCCTCGTGCCGTGAACGGCCGGTGCCGGCCGCGATCTAAACGCCGGGAGGGCCGGAGCGATGGTCGCCCCGACCCTCTCGGCGTTTAAATAAGTCCTGATCGGCGGCACTCCGCCTGGACCGGTACGGTCTTACGGAAGAGTCAGCTGTTGTTGACCGGAACCCGGCATCACGAACTCCGGTGCACCGGTGTCGTGGTTGGTGATGTAGGTATTCGCGACATCCGTGGTGTAGATCGAGAACGAGATCGCGGAGAACCGCTCCGTCGCCTGACCCGCCGCCAGCGATCCCTCAAAGACGGTCTGGCCGTCGGCCACCACCGTCAGCCATCCGATGCCCACGTCCCGGGCAGCGAAGCTAAGGGTGACGGAGACCTCCGCGAACGCCGTCTGGGTCGCGGCGACGGTGCGGGCCTCGGCCGTGGCGGAGGCGGCGGCGGTACCCTCGGCCTCCCGGGTCGCGGTGGTGTCCGGCGTCGGGGTCGCGGTCGGAGGTTTCGTTGGCTCGGGCTCGGCGACCTCGGTCGCCGTGGCGATCGCCCGCGACCGGACGGTGCCGCCAGCGGCCGATCGCCCCCTGTCGGCGGTGTCTTCGACCTCCGAGCGGTCGGCATCGACGGACGGTAATTCCTCGGCGTCGTCCGTGGCCGGGGTCGCCGTCGTCTCGCGCTCGGGCGTCATGATCGGGGAGGGCTGGATCTGGAGCGCCATCGCGGTCGCGGTCGGGATCGCGGTCGGGGCCGGCACGCCGGACTCGGGTGCGAAATACGCCGAATAGAACCAGGCGAAGACGATGGCGCTCATCACCACCAGGAAGGCGATGATGGCAAAGTTCGGCGCCCAGTGACTGGGCATGTTGAGCGGCTTGACGGCCACCACGACATCGTCGGCCCGGGTACCTGGCCCCTGGGCATCATCAAACATCGCCAACAAGGTGTGGGCGTCCAGCCCCAGGTAGGCCGCGTAGTTGCGGACGAACCCACGCTGGTAGATGACGGCCGCCGGGAGCGCCGCGAAATTCTCGTCTTCCAAGGCCGCGAGGTGGTGCCGATTAATCCGGGTCGCCTGCTCAGCTTCTTTGAGCGTGACGCCTTTGTAGGCCCGTGCCTGTCGCAGCGTATCGCCGAGGTTGGCCATCCGTGCGTCGTCTCTCCGTTCCCCTCAGAGGCACCAGCATGCCTCTCCCCACGGCATCCTACCACGCGCACCGGCCCGGTGCCCGGTGGTCACCTCCCGGTGCGGCGCAGCCTCCCCACCCGGTCTCCGGTCCGATCGTCCCGCTCGTCGGACAAATGGGCGTCGACGAGCGGGGTGGGCAACCCGTGGGCTTGGATGTCGTCGGTACCGAGCCAGACCATATCGTGGGGCAACCACCATGACCCGATGATCGACTCGCACGGTTGCTCCTCGGCCGTCACCATCCGCCGGTGCGTGAACGCGTGGGTGTTGGTGCACCAGCCACGCTCGCCCGACTCGGCCGGCCGGAAATCGCGGCAGGTCGCACACATCCTTGGCACCGCCGCGATCTCGGCAGCCCACCGTTGCGCTGCCGCCGGATCTGCGCCATCGAAGTCGACGAGGTGGTCCTCGCCGTAGATCATGTCGATCCTGTCGCCAGCCCGAACCAAAGGGTCCCGCGGGCTGACCGTCGGCAGATCAACGAGTTCGTCCGCGCCGGCTGTCCCCTCGGGCATGGCGATCGGCGAACCGCCGAGGTGTCTCGTCGTCGCTCGCGTCACGGTGCCGGACGTGGTGGTCTGGCCAGCGACGATTGCGCCTCCGTCAGCCGTGCTCCGGGGTTCGGAGGTCCGGTCCCGGTGTTGGGGAGAGGCGATGACGGGGCTTGGCCGGCGGGCGATCTCGACGCGCGGTTGGTCCCCGGTCTTTTGATCGGGTGCCGTGGTCGTCTTTGCGATGCCGTTGTCACCCAATAGCTCACTGGACTGCCAGCGTTGCCGCCACTGCCGCCTCTCCGCCATCGTCACCGAAACCAACGGGTCACGGGCGGGGTCGTTCGCGGACACCATGGCCTCACCTGATGGGAGGACGCGCTCCGCTGGCCGAGCGTGATCGGTGTCCCCCGGCCTGTCGGTCGCATCGAGACCCCCAGTACGGCCCAATGCCGCCACGGCGGCGGACCGGGGCTCGGCTGCCACGCGCTCACCGGGATCACCACGACGATCGACGATTCGCGAAGAAGCAGCTTGGCCGGCTTCGGGAGGAGCGACGGCGACCGTTTCGGAGGTGCCACCCTGGCGCCATGACAACACCGGAGCCGGGCGCTCGTCTGGCACCGGCCGCCGGGGCAACGGCGAGCGCTCGACATTCACGGATTGCGAGATGGAGACCGATGCTCCATCCAGCGAGCTACCGTGGCCGGCATCCGTGGCTCCCATGTCGGCCCGGTGGCCAACCGTCCCGCCGTCATGGCCGGAGACGCTCCCCGGCTGGGACCACCGCATCGGCCGGGACGGCAGGGGCGCGCCCCGATCGATGTCGAGGGTCGGGGCAAGGGCCGGGGGGGCAACTTCCGCCGCCATGTCGACTGGCGTGCCCGGGTCGGGGGCTGGGACGGCGGGGGCTGGATCGGCCGCCGTGCGCTCGTGACCCGTGGCGACGACCGCGTCGTCGGCGATCCGGTTGGAGGGAGTCGCGGCACCCTCCGGCGACCGGGCCGAGAAGGGCAAGTCGACGTGGCGAGACTGGCCCAGTGTCCGCTCGCGCTGGATCTCGTGGGCTCGGCGAATGGCGCCGTGACTCCCGCGCTCCTCCGTGTTCCGGATCTCGTCCGTCGCGAGGGGGACATCGATCTGCCGGGGAGCCGATTCCGACCGCCAAGCGGAGGGCTGTTCCCCGACCACCACGTCGCGGGGCTCGTCATCCGTGCCGTCGGAGGACCCCATCCGGATCGGCTGCGCGAAGACGGCCGCGGCCGCGATCTCGGCCGCGGTCGCTGGTGGCAATGGGGTGACCGTGACCGGTAGCGTGGTGCCCTCCTCGGCGCGGGCTTCCCAGAGATCCTTCTTCCAGCCGTTGTTGCAGGCCAACTCGTTCCTACGGACCATCACCAGCCCGTCACGCTTCCGCTCGGGGTGATGACACCATCCGCTCCGCGCCATCCCGGCGTCCGCGAAATGACGGCATGACCCGCAGTTACGCTTCCCCACAGCTTCCGTCCCCCCAGACGTCGACCCGCCCCACCGGATCCGCGAAGCACACGGTCAGCCCACCAGGTCGCGATTAGGTCGACATGGGTCATTCACCGACCCGATCACCCATCGTTCCCTAGGACACCGTCACCTTTTTGTGCTCGCCGTTGGCCGATTGTACCCCCCACCCGGATCGTTGTCTACGTGTCAAAACCATGACGTTTCACCGGATCCGACGACCCAGGAAACGCCGCCAGAACGCTGGGGAAATGGCTCGGAGCGACCGATCGAAACGGCACCGACCGTCGATGGCACCACTCACCGCGGCGGCTCCGCCTTCGCACCGGGCGTTTCGGAGCGACCATGTATACTGGAACGTTCGCCGGTGGCGGGACGCCAAATCACCGTGCCCCGATCGCGGCCTTCCCCGGTTCGTCAACCCATCTACCCTCGCCATGTCCCCTCCCGTGCCATCCGGGCACGCCGGGAGGGCGACGAGGAGGC
>CADCWH010000074.1 GCA_902806395.1 uncultured Thermomicrobiales bacterium
CCTGCTGTCCTATGAGGACGATGGGGTGGCCGTTCACGAATACGTCGAGATCAGCGAGGGCGAGGCGGGCGAATGGCTCCTGGTCGTCGACCTTCGCGTCCCCGTCGAAGATCTGGCCGACGCCTTCGAGACCACGGGCGTTGTCGAGATCGACGGCGACCCGGCGTTCCAAAATGACCCAGCCGACCTGCTTGGTGGGGCCGACGATGACGATGACACGGAACGTCGTCGCCCCTCGGTCCCAACCGTCGTGCCTGAGGACGAGGACCCCGCCGAGGAGGAGCCCACCGAAGAGGCGAACGACGACGAACCCGCCGACGAGTCCACCGGTGACGCCGAGGGCGTTGAGGGTCACACCTATACCAGCCCCAACTTCGACTACTCGGTCACCTGGGACGAGGATGTCTGGGAAGTCGACGAGACCACGATCCGGGACGATTACGACGTGATCCTCCTGCTGGCCCCTGCGAGCTCGTTGTCGCTCACCGCCACGACGGATTTCGGCGGTGATGTCGCCGGGTGCCTAGAAGATGTCTCGGCGTTCTTGGCCGACGGCGACGAGAGTGTCGACCTCGTCGTCGATGACGTGGATATCTTGGAGGACGAGGATGTGGAGCCCATAGCGGGCCAGTCGGAAGGCCGGGCCTTGGCCGCCAATGAGTACACCGGCACGTTCGAAGGGGAGGATGTCAGCTTCATCTATTACCTCGAGTGTCGCACCATCGTGGAGGACGAAGCTGACCTGATCTTCATCCACTTCGTGCTCCAGCCGGACGATTACGCCGACGAGGCCGAGGCCCGCGAGGGTCTGGAATTCACCTTCCCCGAAGTTGCCGACGAGGCTCCCGCCCCGGATGCACGGGAGACGCCCACGCCGGAGGACGAGGAGACTGCCGATCCGACCGAAGAGTCGGAGGACCCTGAGCCCACCGAACCACCCACCGACGATGAGACGCCGACGGCGGACGACGAGACGGCCTTCGAGAGCGAGACCTACGGCTTCACCCTCACCTGGGATGGGGAGACCTGGGTGGAGGAAGATCGGTCGGCCGACGCGGTCTCCCTCGGCCACGATTCCAGCACGCTCACGGTCTCCGGCATCGAGGACTATGACGGCAACGCCCTCACCTGTGTCCAGGGGGAGGTTGACACCCTGCGCGGCCAACCGGGCGTGGTCCGGATCGAACCTGAATTGGGTGATGACGGTCGCCGTGTCTCCGGGGGCGATGCGGAGCGCTTCTTCGCCCTCTATCGCATCACCGCCACCGACGGCACGTTTGACGGCACCAGCGGCGTCCTGCTCTACCAGGAATGCCGCACGCTGGTGGAGAACGACGCCGTACTGATCGTCCAGCACCTCGTCTTCGAGCCGGAAGCCTACGCCACCGAGCGACCCCTGGCCGAAGCCGTCATCGAGTCCATCGAGATCCCGTAGGCGGAGGAGTGCCGATGCCCGGGTCCGTCAGGGACGCCCCGGGCATCGGCAACCGCTGCGATGGCACTGATCGGCGGTGGCTATGGGCTCATCCAACACCGACCAGCGTTTCTCGGGCGACCAGGCAATGACCACAGTGGTTCTGCAGACCATCCCGTGAACGGGTGACCACGTCGTGTGCCCGCCTCATGCGAGCCCAGGGTCGACGACGCGATACGCGATAGCGGAGCCAACGGGAACCGTTGGAGCGAAACACTCTGCTGACGCTTGGATAACGCCCGGGACCTCGCTCGATTGTGCCCGGCGTGTCGCCGACGCCCCGTTACCACCCCGCGGTCCCACACTTGTCGATATTCTGATCAGAGGCAGCGTCAGGCGACGATCAGGGAGTTATCCCTTCGTGGCCCCGGCCGTCAAGCCCGAGATGTAGTGGTCGACGAAGAACGAGTAGGCGATCGCCACCGGGACCGAGCCGAGGATGCCGGCCGCCATCAGCGAGCCGTAGAACAGGACATCGGCACGGATCAGGTCGCTGACGACCCCGACCGGCATGGTCTTCATCGTCCCCGTGCTCATGAACACCAGGGCGTAGAGAAACTCGTTCCAGCCCAGTGTGAAGCAGAAGATACCGGCCGAGAGGATGCCGGGCAGCGCTAGGGGCATGATGATCGTCCACATCGCCCGCAGTCGTGTCGCCCCATCGACCATCGCCGCCTGCTCCAACTCGATCGGGATGGTGCGGAAATAGCCCATCAGGAGCCAGCCGGCGAAGGGAATCAGGAACGTCGGGTAGGTAAAGATCAGCGACCAGTATTCGCCGTAGAGATTGAACCGGGTGACCACCTGGGCCAGGGGGATGAACAACAGTGTGGGCGGCACCAGGTAGGCCAGGAAGATGATCACGCCCATGGTATTGCCGCCCCGGAACCGGAGTCGGCCGAGGGCGTAACCGATCAGGATGCTGCAGATGAGGGACAGGATCGTGGCTCCTACCGTGACGATGAAGGTGTTCAAGGTCCAGCGCAGGAAGTCCGTTTCCTCGAACAGATAGCGGTAGTGATCCAGGGTGACGCCATAGAGAATGAACGGGTTGAGCGTGGTGTCGAGCAGGTGGTGGGCTGGCCTCAACGAGACGATCAGCATCCAGGCGAACGGGAACAGGAGGAAAACCGCAAAGAACGCGAGCGGTAGGTATAGCTGCAGGAACCGCAGGCGAAACGTGTTACTGCCGACCATGGTTCACCCTCTCGTGCTAATGGCCCACCGCATCGCGGTCACCGTGTGGTTCGCCCCAGCCGCTTGCCTGGTCTGCCGGATCGGTGCCGTTAGTCCTCGGCGCGGACATAGCGCAGTAGGACGATCGCGAAGAGCGCCAGGATCGGGAACATCGAGACTGAGACCGCGGCCGCCGTGCCGAGGTCGTTGAAACCCATCAACTGGTAGGCATACGTGCCAAAGACGTGGGTAGAGTTGGCCGGGCCGCCCTTGGTTAGGACGTAGACCAACTGGAAGTCGGCGAAGGTCCAGATCACCGAGAACAGGGTCGAGATTAGGACGATGTTGCGGATCACCGGCAGCGTCACATCCCGGAACCGGCGCCAGGCGCTGGCCCCGTCGAGGGCGGCCGCCTCGTGCAGGTCGGGCGGCACCGCCTGCAATCCGGCCAGGATCGAAACCGCGAAGAAGGGCACCCCGCGCCAGACATTGGCCAGGCAGAGCGACGCCATCGCGTTGTACTGGTCACCGAGGAAGTTGATGTTGGAGTCGACCAGGCCCCAATTTTTCAATATGATCGAGAAGGGACTCACCACGGAGTTGAAGAGCATCAGCCAGGCCAGGCTGCTGATCGCCGTCGGCACGATCCACGGCAACAGCAGTCCAGCCCGCATGAATCGACTAAAGTGAAAATGATTGTTGAGGACCAGTGCCAGCGCCATCCCGAGAACCAGCTTGAACGGGACGGTGAAGAAGCTGTAGACGAAGGTGTTGCGGACAGTCCGCTGGAAGATGGTGTCCTGGAGTAGGTACCGGAAGTTCTCGAGGCCGATGAAATCGTAGTCCGCGAAGCCAACGAATTTGTTTGTCATCGAGAGGTAGACGCCGAGGCCGAAGGGATAGGCCATGAACAGGGCCAGGATGAAGAGTCCTGGAAACATCAGCAGATAGGCGAGGGGCGCCTCCCGGTCCAAGATGCGCCCCATCCCGGTCGGCTTGGCTCGCTCGACCG
Organism: uncultured Thermomicrobiales bacterium; assembly: GCA_902806395.1. The sequence goes on from CADCWH010000074.1 coordinate 3,663, forward strand.
GCCGCGCCGGCGCCTCGACTGGCAGGACACTCATGGCCACCTCGATGCGGCTCCGGGCGCGACACCGGGTGGGGATGGCCCACCCAGTGCCGCGCCCGTCAGTCCGCCGATCGGTCCGTCTGGGACGCCGGTCCTAGCGGCCGTAGATGCGCTGGAGCTGGGCCGCGCCATTCTCGATCGCCGCCTGGGCGTCGCCACTCTGGATGGCTTCGGCGAACGTGTTGGTGATGATGTAGAGCGAGGAGACCTGAGCCGCCTTCTGGTCGGCCGGTCCGGCGTACCCCTTGTTTCGGGCGATCTCCGCCACGGAGGCGTAGGGCGCAAGTGCCGGGTCACTCGTAAAAACTTCTAAGTCAGTCAGGCCCGGGCCCATCGGAATGATGTAGCCCTGCTGTGCCTCGAGCCAGGGCACGAAGTGGTCCCGCTCGGTCCACCAGGTGATGAACTCCAGTGCGGCCTCCTGCTCCGGAGAGTAGGACATCGCCGCGTACGACCAACTGCCGAGCTGGACGAACGGACCGCTCGGGCCAGCGGGCAGCGTCGCGTGCCAGATGTCCGCCGGGTCGACCACGACTTCGTAGTCGGCCGTCGAGGCACCTCTCTTAGCCTTCTGGGCCTCGATGTAGATGCTGCTGCCGTTGATGGTCGCCGCGATCTGGTCCGAGAGGAATGCCTGGTTATTGGCCGCGTCGTCCCAGGCCAGCCCCGTCTCGTCGAAGGCGAGCGGCCAGGCGTCGATGAACTTTTGCATCCCCTCGACGAATTCTGGGGTGTTGAACGCGACCGTCTTCCCGTCCTCCTCGCGCTCCATTGCCCCGTTTGCCCACATGTAGGCGTAGGCGAAGCCGGGAGGGTCACCGGTGCTCTGACCGAGGGCTTGACCGAGCGGCTTGCCCATCTCCTTCAAACTGGCGCCGATCGCGAACAGCTCGTCCCACGTCGCCGGGAACACCTTGGGGTCGGCGAGGCCGGCTTCCTTGAAGTAGCTCATCCGGTAGGCGAAGGCGGCGCTCGACGCACCGACCGGCACGCTATACCACTTGCCATCGACCGCGACCGAGTCGGTCACCCAGTCGAAGTAGCCGCCATACGACTCACCCACGGCATTGGCGAGGTCATCGACCGGCACCATGTTCTCGTAATACAGGTTCGGCCAGACATCGCGCATCTCGATCACGTCTGGCCCCGAACCACCCTCGACGGCGGCGGCGATCCGGGCCTGGATATCTGGCCAGTTGATGTAGTCGGTCTGGACCGTGACGCCGGCTTGCTGGCCCCATTCCTGGGTCTGCTGGTCGAAGAAGTCCTGCGCCTCGGGCACGAAATACGTGCCGGCGAGGATGCTGATCGTCCGGTTCTGGCGGACGAACGGCGCCTTGCGCGCAGGGGCTGCCTTGCCGGACCGCACGACGACCGCGTTCGCCGCAGCCGCCGAGAGACCGAGGGCGGATGCCCGCTTCATGATCCCGCGCCGGGAATACCGCATCCGCGTCGCCTCGCGCACGAGGTCGTCCACGCGCTTGTCGGTCATCGTTTGTGCCTCCCCATCGAGGTCGCCCCGTCACGGGGCGCATCGTCGTCCGAGCGATGCGGCCATGTCCCGTGTGTCGTCGCCGGGGTGGATGGGCCGCGTCGCTCCCACCCCGTGCCTGACCCCGCCATCCTCGGCGGCTGATCGCAGCCTATCCCCCCATCCGAGGGGTGTCAACACCATATCTCCGGTGCTGTAGCGGGGCTCCGTGTGGCCGGGCCGCGGCACCTTGGGAAGGGACCAGCGAATCTCGGCGCGGACCCGTTGTCGGGACGATCGCCCTTGGCCGCCCCCCGCTTTCGCCGATTCGGCGATGGCCATACAATCGCCCCCCATTGGCACGTCGGCCCCAGCAGGAGGATCAGCACCCATGCGCGCGAACCACGTCAAGCGCCGACTCGCGGCGGGCGAACCCTCGGTCGGCACCTGGCTCTCCCTCCCCAGTCCGGAGGCCGCCGAGTACGTGGCCGGTCTGGGCTTCGATTGGCTGACCGTCGACGCCGAGCACAGCTCGGTGGATATCCGCACTCTGGCCGACATGTTCCGGGCGATGTCCGCGAGTGGTGTTGCTCCCCTGGTCCGCGTGCCCTGGAACAGCGCCGAGAACATCAAGCGGGTCCTCGACGCTGGTGCCTGGGGCATCGTCGTGCCGATGGTCAACAGCCGCGAGGAGGCCGAACGGGCCGTTGCCGCGACCCGCTACCCGACCGTCGGCAGTCGCAGCGTCGGGGGTGGACGGCATGCCCTCAGCTTCGGCACGACCGCTAAGGAGTATTACGAGGCGGCGGGCGAGAACATCCTGCTCGTACTCCAGATCGAGCACATCGCCGGAGTCGAAGCGGCCGACGAGATCTTGAGCGTCCCCGGTGTGGACGCCTGCTTCATCGGCCCGAACGACATGGCCGCCTCGATGGGCCTCGGCCTCGGCGTCCCCCTGGAGAGCGACGACCCAGCCCTCTCCGGCGCCATCGCCCGCGTTCGGGAGGCGTGCGTCCGGCACGGCGTCGCCCCCGGTATCCACTGTTCCCACGCTGCCGGGGTCGCCCAGCGGATCACCGAAGGCTTCCAATTCTGCGCCATGGCCAGCGAACTCAAGTACCTGCTCGGTGGCCTGACCGCCGACCTGGCCACCCTTGACTGGCAGCCGGCGACTCGCGAGGAAATCGAGTCTACGTCGGCGGTCGAGGGTGCCACTGTCCGGTACTGATCCCGCCCACGTCACGACCGAAGCCTCGGGGCACCAGGACGATCCGGTCCTCCGGGTCGACCGAACGACGAGCCCAGACCCCGTCCCGTCGCGGGCGACCGGCACCAGTGATGACGCCCTCTACCCCCGACGATCACCGGACCATCTGAAGGAGACGGATACGTGAAGATCGTGCTCTTCGCCACCGAGGGCGAGGCCCATTTCGGCATCCTCGACGGAGCCGTGCCCGACCTGGAGATCGTCCGGGCCCGCGACGAGGCCGAGGCCCTGGCCTTGGTCGCCGACGCCGATGTCTACTACGGCCGTCCCAGCGGGGCCCTGCTGGGCGCCGCCAAGCGACTGCGTTGGATACAGGCCCCCAGCGCCGGGGTCGAGTTCGTCGCCGCTATGCCCGAGCTGGTCGAGAGCGACATCGTTCTGACCAACACCCGCGGCGCCCATGGTCCCAGCATCGCCGAGCACGTCTTCGGCCTGCTTCTGGCCTTCACCCGAGAGATCCCCGCCTGCTGGGACCAGCAGCGCGCTCGACACTGGGAGCGCGGCCCACTCTACCGGTCCGCCCGCGAGATCATGCACTCGACCATGGGCATCATCGGATTCGGCGCCATCGGCCGGGCCATCGCCCAGCGCGCCGCCGCCTTCGAGATGAACCTGATTGCCCTGGACGCCCAAGCGGTGGACGGCGACCCCTACGTCGATGAGGTCCTCCCATCGAGCCAGCTCGGCACCCTGCTCTCTGGCTCCGACGTGGTCGTGATCGCCGCCCCGCTGACCCCCGAGAGCCATCACCTCATCGACGCCGCCGCCCTGCGACAGATGCGCCCGAATGCCTACTTGATCGCGATCTCCCGCGGCGGCGTGGTCGACGAGGAGGCCCTGGTCGAGGCACTCCAGGCCGGCACCATCGCTGGGGCGGCGTTGGACGTGACGGAACAGGAACCTCTCCCCCCCGACAGTCCCCTCTGGGACGCACCGAACCTGCTCATCACCCCCCACCTCGCCGGCGCCTCCGACCCCAAGGAGCGCCGCGTGGTGGAGATCTTCCGCGACAACATCGGCCGCTTCTCGCGTGGCGAACCCCTCCTCAACACGGTCGACAAGCGACTAGGCTATTGATCCGGGAATGTCTGACATCCGCCATGCCGGGTGATAGTCTGGGGAGGCGATTGCATCCACGCGGACCCGTCCTCGCACAGACCACGTGCTGCCAGGAGGCTCACCGATGGCCACGTCCACGACCGTCCCTCGCCTCATGACCATCGAGGAATATGACGCCCTCCCCGAGGACGGACTGAAGCACGAGTTGCTATGGGGAGAATTGGTCAGCGTGGCACCCAACGTTCAGCACATGAAGCTCGTGGGCCGGATTGACCGTGCTCTCGGTGGGTATGTCGATGCTCACGGTCTCGGTGTGGTGGGATCGGAGGGCACCTTCCAGTTCATGACCGACCTACCCCTCGTCCTCGTCCCCGACGTGGCCTTCGTCCGCTCCGAGAACGTCCCGCCCCACGATCAGCAGGTGAAGGGCAACATCCGCGTCGTGCCCGACCTCGCCATCGAGGTGGTCTCGCCCTCGGAGACCTCGCGGACGATCCACGCCAAGGCCAACGCGTACTTGGACCAGGGTGTCCAACTCGTCGTCATCTATCCGGAGCGCGAGGAGGTGATCATCTGGTCGCCCGATCGGACGACTCGCGTCCTCGGTGCGGTTGACGAGCTGTCCTTCGGGGAGATCGTCCCCGGCTTCCGCCTGCCGATCGGGACACTATTCGAGGACTGACCCCGGTTCACGCGATTCCCGTACGCACTGCGATTGCCCGCGAGGTCCCGATGGTCTACGTACCCGACGACATGCTGCTCTGGGATTTCTGGTTGGCCCCTCGCCGGGCCGGGTCCGAAGATCCGTACCACCTGTTCTACCTCCAGGCGCCGCGCGACCTGCCAGACGCCGAGATGCGCCATGAGCGGGCGACCATCGGCCACGCCGTGTCTGCGGACCTCATCACGTGGGAAGGGCGCGGGACCGCGTTATCGGCTGGCGCCGAGGGCGCCTGGGATGACCTGGCAACCTGGACCGGCTGCGTCGTAGAACGGGACGGCACCTGGTACCTCTTCTACACCGGTCGAAGTCGCCGGGATCGGATTCAGCGCATCGGCGTCGCCACCACCACCGACCCGACCCTATCGGTCTGGGAGCGATCGGGAGAGAACCCGATCGTGGTGGCCGACCCCCGCTTCTACGAACCACCTGATCCGGTCAATTGGCCCGACGGCCAGGCCTGCCGTGATCCCTGGGTCACCTTCGACGCATCCGAGGGGGCCTGGTACATGTTCTTCACCACTCGGGCCAACTACGGCCCGACCGACGAGCGGGGCGTGGTCGGCCTGGCGCGGTCGACCGACCTGCTCCATTGGGATCAACTGCCGCCCGCGAGCGAGCCCGGCGAGTTCGGCCACCTCGAAGTCCCCCAACCGGTCCGGATCGGCGACCGGTGGTACCTCTTCTTCTGCACCAATCTCCACTCGTCCCAGCGGGCCAACCGCGTGCCCGACGACGCGACCTGGGTCGGCACCCACTACCTCGTCGGCGAGGACCTGGCCGGCCCGTATCGGCTGACGCACGACCAACCCCTCGTCGGCGACGGGCCAGGCACGTTCTACGCCGGTCGCGTGGTCGAGGACCGGAATGGCGATCTAGTCTTCCTCGCATGGCGCAGCCGTGATGATGATGGTCGCTTCCTCGGTGGCCTCTCCAACCCTGCCCCGATCACCCAACACCGGGACGGCCGCCTGTCCGTCGACGCCAGCGACCTCTGGCCCGGTTGGGTACCGTCTAGAAGGAACGTCGCTTCGGACATCGTCGTATCCCCGGAATCGTGGTCGGATGGTGCCGCTACTCCGGCGGTGACGAACGCGACGGCGACTGAGACCTCGAGTTCTCCCGCCCTCGTTCGTCCCGACCCCGAGGACTGACCGCGGCCGGGCGCGATTCCAGCATGCGGGATCGTCCCGCTCGACGGCTATCTCAGGTCCGGCTATACCGATCGTGACGGACACGACGGTCGCCTCTCCACCACGTCACGACCCTTGTCGGGAGGTCATGCGATGCGAGCCCATGTGATCGAGCGATTCGGGGGACCGGAGGTCTTCACGGGCGTCGATCTCCCCGATCCCGTCACGCGGCCGGGACACGTCCTGATCCGCGTCGATGCGACGAGCGTCAACCCGATCGACACGAAGATCCGGAGCGGCGCCCTAGCGGCACTCGCTCCGGCGTTCCCCGCCGTCCTGCACGGTGATGTCGCCGGGACCGTTGAGGCGGTCGGGGAGGGCGTCTCTCGCTTCGCCCCCGGAGACGAGGTCTATGGCTGCGCCGGGGGCGTCAAGGGACTCGGCGGGGCACTCGCCGACGTCATGCTGGCCGACGCTGACCTCATCGCTCCGAAGCCCGCTCGCCTCTCGATGAGTGAGGCCGCCTCACTGCCCCTGGTCACGATCACCGCCTGGGATGGCCTCATCGATCGAGCTCGCGTCCGACCAGGCCAGACGGTACTGGTCCACGCGGCGACGGGTGGAGTCGGCCAGATCGGCATCCAATTGGCCAAATGGGCCGGGGCCACCGTCTTCGCGACCGGATCCTCCGAGGACAAACGACGCATCGCCCGCGACCTCGGGGTCGACGGGGCGATCGACTACCGAGCGCAGGACGTCGCGTCGTACGTCGCCGAACACACCGGCGGGCGCGGCTTCGATGTCGTCTTCGACACGGTCGGCGGCGAGAACCTGGCCAAGTCGTTCGAAGCGGTCGCCGTGAATGGGACCGTGGTCTGCACCGCCGCCAGGGCCACCGTCGACCTGAGCCCCCTGCACGCGAAGGGGGCGACGTTGCACGTCGTGTTCATGCTGATCCCCATGCTGCACGGCATCGGCCGGGCGCGCCACGGCGAGATCTTGACCGAGGTGGCTCGGATCGCTGACGAGGGGGCAGTCCGTCCCCTGATCGACCCTCGTGACTTCACCTTCGACCAGGTCGGCGCTGCCCACGCCCACCTCGAGTCCGGGCAGGCGATCGGCAAGGTCGTCCTGACTCACGATGCTGGGTCCTGATCCGCAATGGCATCGGCGCCACGGCGACGGACAGGTCATCCTGACCCGCCAGGGCGGGCTCTCCCAGCGAGCGAATCCCAATAAGCGACGATCGAATCCGATCAGGCGGGGTCACGACGGTGCATGCTCTGGACGCAACGCCTCATGACATCCACGTCTGACCTCGATCTGGTGATCGTCGGCGCCGGGGCAGCCGGTCTGGCCGCTGCCCGGACCGCCGACGCGCGGGGCCTCTCCCACGTCGTGGTCGAGGCGATGGACCGGATCGGCGGCCGGGCCCACACCGATCACACGACGTTCGGCGTCCCCTGGGATCGTGGTTGCCACTGGCTTCATTCCGCATCACTCAACCCGATGCGACGGATCGCCGACGAGGCGGGATTCCGCTACCGGACCGTCGGCGCGCGGCAGCGGGGCCGCACCGGCGATGATTGGCTGCCCGAAGATGAATTCGAGCGCTTGGAGGCGTCCGCCGAGCGATGCCGGGCGGCGACGCTGGCGGCCGGGAGACGGGGCGAGGACCACCCCTGCTCCCAGGTGGCCGACCAGACCGAGCCGGGATATGACCTCTTCGCGACCTGGATGTACGCGGAATGGGGCATGGCCCCAGAAGACA